>DASQLD010000448.1:0-10001 GCA_035630195.1 Bryobacteraceae bacterium | reverse complement strand
CGAATCGGTGATGAAGAAGAACAGCCTGAGCGATTATGCGCTTAGCGCCGTAGCGCTTGATCAAAGCTATAAGTCGGATTTCCTGCTATTGACAACCGAATCGTTGATTCGCGCAATTGAAACGCGCTTGGATCGAAAGCCCGCAGGAATCAAGGACTCGCTGGCGGAAGGCTTCATTCTGACCCCCTTCTTCGGCGAGGCTCTACCTGCGTATGAGAAGCAGGAATCCGCAATGCGGATGTACTTTCCTGACATGATGAATACGCTGGATATCCGCAAGGAAGTAAAACGCCTGGACGCGATCGACCTGACCGTCCGGCCGCCAAAGGCCCCGGCTCCGCAACCAGTGGTAACGGTTGCCGAGCCAGTTCGAGACGCAGCGGAGACTACCGTCGAGGCTGCGGAGAAGCTGTATGAATCGAGGGAACTCGATAAAGCCGGCGAAATCTTTCGCCAGGCTTTACAACAGACCGACAAGAAGCCAATCCATGCGCGAGCTTATTACGGTTTGGCGCGAATCGCCGCTCTGCAACGGAACCCGGAGTTGGCGGAACAACTATTTCGTAAGACACTGGAGTTAAGCCCGGACCCACATACTCATTCCTGGTCCGAAGTTTATCTGGGGCGACTAGCTCAAGCGTCGGCAGCCCCTGAAGACGCCGTGGCCCATTACAAGGCAGCTCTCGCGATTGAGGGAGCGTCCGACAAGGCCAAGCAGGCGGCTGAAGAAGGTTTACGTAAGACGTCCAAGTAGGACAGTTCAAATACGGAGTTTCACATTCAATGAGGACACGCATCGCAATCTCGTTTGCCCTTGTCGCCGGACTGGCCTTGGGACAAGCTCAACCGAAGCCGAAGTCGCAGAAAGAAGTGGAAGCGATCCAGGCAATCTTTAGCGCCCAGGATCCGGACAGCCGGATCGCGGCGGCTGAGAAGCTGCTCACCGATTTCGCTGACACAGAGTTCAAAGCCATCGCTCTTCAAGTGGCAGCCGCGTCGGCGCAACAGAAAAACGACTTTGAAAAGATGGTTGTGTACGCGGAGCGTACAATCGAAGCAGATCCTAAGAACTACGCGGCCATGCTGATGCTTGCGAACGGAATTGCGCAGCGCACGCGTGAGTTCGACCTAGACAAAGAAGAAAAGCTAACGCGTTCGGAGAAATACGCCAAGAACGCTATGGATATCGTGAAGACCGCTGCTAAGCCACGGCCGGACATCCCGGATGCCGACTGGGAAAGCGCCAAGAAAAGCTACCTGGCGCAGGGTTACGAAGCGCTCGGGCTGGGAGCGATGGTTCGCAAAAAGTATGGTGACGCGGCAACACAGTTCCAGGCAGCCCTCGACGCGTCGCCGGAACCGGCCACTGTTGTCCGCTTAGCCGCCGCGTACAATCTGGCGAACAAACCCGATGACGCCATTGCAGCTCTCGACAAGTTGAATACGATGGCCGATGTTCACCCGGCGATTAAATCGGCAGCCGCGCAGGAACGGAACAACTCGGTCAAATTGAAGGGCGGGACGGGCGCAGCCAAGCCGGCAACGCCCGCGGCTCCGGCTCCCGGAGCAGTACCCACAGCTCCGGCTCCGACAACACCTCCCGCCAAGTAGTCATGCCCGCAGCGGACCTGCAGGAACTGGAAGCTAGATTAGGCTATACTTTCGGCGACCGGAACTTGCTGGTCCGCGCTCTTACCCATCGCTCGTATACGTTTGGGCAGAAACCTTCCGATCCGGCGTCCATCGACAACGAACAACTTGAGTTCCTGGGCGACTCGATCCTCGGTTTCTTGATAAGCGAAAGCCTCGTTCTTCGAAACGCAACGTGGCCCGAAGGTCGATTATCGAAGATGAAGGCTCACTTGGTCAGCGCGACCCATTTGTATCGGGTCGGGCAGAGCCTCGGAATCGGCGACTTTCTCCAGTTGGGCCGCAGTGAGGAGATGAGCGGAGGCCGACAGAAAAAAATGCTGCTTGCCAATGCGGTCGAAGCAGTCATCGCAGCGCTGCATATCGACGGCGGGCTGGAGACAGCTCGTCAGTTCGTTGTGAATAGGATTCTCGCGGAAGGTGATGTCGAGGAGCAATGCGAGAATCACGAAGCCAACTATAAGAGCGAATTACAAGAGCGGGCTCAAGCCATCCATTTACCGCAACCGCACTATGTGATCGTCGAAGAGACCGGTCCTGGCCACGCCAAGACGTTTATCGTCGAAGCACGGATTGGCACTGCCTACCGCCAAAAGGGTTCCGGCTCTTCAAAGAAGGCGGCAGCGCAGCAGGCTGCCAAAGCCATCCTGGAAGAGATGAATGCAACCAACGGCAATTCTGCTTCGGCTCAGAAGTAAAACTTCACAGCAAGCTGAATGATTCGCCGGCCCTGCTTCTCAGTTGTCACACCAAAAATCTGGTTCGTCTGCGCGCCGTTTACATCGAACGTGGGCTTCAAGTTAGTCGACCCCCCGATAAATGACCATAACGGGTGATTCAAGAAGTTGTAGGCGTTGAACCGGAACTGCAGTCTTCGGTTTTCTCCCATTTCGAAGTTCTTGAACAACCCCAGATCGGAATTGAAGAAGGCAGGACCATAAACGGGAGGTCCAACCATTGGCCCATTCTGGCCTGGACCGGTCGGCAGCTTCAGGCAGTTCCCGTTGGCGTATTGATTTTCGCCAAGGTCCTCTGTGAGCGAGCACGATTGGATCGGCCGGAAAGCGAGGCTCGGAGTGCCGTTCACAACGCGAGAGTTCGGTTGATAGTTTCCACCGTTCACCGGAATTGTGTAGCGATCGCCAGCCGCATTCTGTTGATAATTGATGTCATTGCTGAAGAAGTTGGTCAGCGCTCCGATGTTCTGTCCGCTTTGAAGCTGCGTAATACCGGAGAACTGCCATCCGTTGATCAATCCACCTAAGACCGCGTTGTTCTTAATGGGACTTCCCATCTCGATCGAATAAGCGGCATTGAAAATATGCCTGCGATCAAACGGCAGCACGCCATAGTTATTGTCAAGATTGAAGACGTCGTAGTTGCCAACAATTCCCAGTGACTTACCGTACGTGTAGTTGAACATCATGTTGTAGCGCCCTGATGTCCGGGTCCAAGAGAGCTGGAGAGAGTTGTAGTTTTGGTACAGTCCGTGCGTGATGATATTGACGTCCTGAAAGCCTTGCAGCGGCCGGAATTGATCGATGTTCGCGTTGTTCGGATCGAGCCCGGGCTGAAACAACGAGCCGGCGGGAACAGCATTGATCGCGCTGCCCGCATAGCCATTGTTCAGAAGGTTCTTCGATTGATTCCCGACGTAACTGGCTTCAAGCAGCCCGCGGTAAGGCGTTCGTTGCGAGATCGTGAAGCTGTAGCTGTCAGAATAAGGAGTCCGATCGCTAGTCTGATCGACGGCCTGGACACCAACTGGTACACCCTGAACGTTCAAGGCGGCGAGTTCGGCGAAGGTATTCACGCCGTTGATAGTCGCACTCTGCACACCCGCGGAAGCATCGAGGCCGGCAGTGAATTGCGGCGTATGGAAATAGAACCGGCCCCAGCCACCACGCAGCACGGTGTTGGTGGTACCAAAGACATCGAAGGCAAGCCCAAATCGAGGCGCCCAATACAGGCTGCGCGTAGGAAATCCACCGAGCGGCACGTTCGGATCACGTGAGTGCCAGGAAAAACCCGAATAGTCCGCAGGCGCAGAGCCTGGGACATATTTGCTGTAATCGAACACAGCAAAACCATACCCTTCCCGATCTTTCCAAGGTTGAAAATGCGAGGCCCGAAGACCGAGATCGAGTGACAAGCGCCGAGTGATTTTCCAGGCGTCCTGAACGAAGAATTCGAATGTGTGATAACCGATATTGTTCAGTCGATTGAAACTCTGCTCCTGATAATTGTTGATGCGGCCGAGCAACAGGTCCGCGTACGGACTGCCAGACGAGCGCGCGTTTCCAACGTCGAAGCCGAGTTGCCCGTTTGTGAATCCGTTTGCAGGCTGGTTGTTGATGATGTACTCCCAGTAGCCTCCAGCCTTGATGGTGTGCGTCCCCCAGACTTTCGTCAGATTGTTTTGGAGGCTCGGCAGATGCTTATCCGCAAATAGGCCCCGGCCACCGCCGACTTCGAAACCGCCAGGGTTTACGATCCCAGCCATCTCTCCGTTTGAGGAGAACGAGGGGATCTGCGCGACATTATTGTCGAAGACGCCCTGGAACGTAGCCCCGAGAGCGTTCCGGTCCACAGCAGAAGGATCTTCAAACACATTCGGAAATGCGATGTATGTGTAGCCGAAGATGAACTCGTTCGTCATCGTCGGGCTGAACACATGGGTCAAACTCGTCGTCACCGAGTCTGACTTGTTCTTTCCCAGAATGGGCGTTGGGTAGGGCACCTGGTTGGCGTTCCGCCACCATAGTCCAACGGGGAACTTCTGCGTCTCGCGCTGCATGTTGTAACGAACGAAAAGCTTCGTGTTGTCACTGATGCTGTAATCGACGCGGCTCATCCACTGCAAACTACCTTGATTGAAAACAATCTGGCGTAGATAGTTAAAGCCACCGCTGGCGTTCGGATCCGCGTTTGGCGCCGGATAAAGGTTGATAAGCGCGCGGCCGGTTGGATCGATCTGACTTGGTGGGATTATTCCTGTGGGAAACTGGTCAGCTTTCAAGCGAGAAGCCGGATTTCCGGATTGCGTGACGTATCGGCCATTCACGAGTCCTTCAACCTTCCTCAATTCGGTATCGCTGAAGTTGCCGGCTCGCATGGCCTCGGTAGGAACTGTTGCGCGAAGAAGGCCGGTGTCCAGAGTCTGGAAGTAATGTTCGTATCCGGTGAAGAAGAATAGCTTGTCGCGATTCTTGTTGAACCCTGTGCCGGGGATGAGGACAGGTCCACCGATGTTGCCCCCAGGGAAGAAATATTTGTTTTCCGGCTTGGGGGCGCCAGAGCGATTGTTCAGCCAGTCGTTGGAGTTGAGTGCGTGATGACGAGCGTAGAGATAGCCGGTGCCATGGAAGTCGCGTGTTCCGGACTTGGCGATGCTTTGAATGACCGCAGGGCCTTTCTGATTCTCGGCGGAGAAGTTCGACGTCAGGACTTTGAACTCCTGAATCATGTCCGTGTTGGGATTGACCGGTGTTGCACAGTTACAGCCGGGGTCGGAGACATGCGCGCCGTCCGCGGTAATATCCAGCGATGCGGTGGGAAGTCCATTTACGTTATATGCGCCATTCAATGCGCTCTGGCTGCCGCCGTCGCCGTTTCCGTTAATACCGATATTCTCTCCGGAGAAATTAGAGCGGTTCTCGGTCCCGGTACCCGCGACTGCAAAGCCGGGCATGATCTTTATGAATTCGGCGGCGCTGCGGCCTACGACGGAGAAGTCCTGCAACTGCTTGGTCGTGAGCGTAGCGGACTTTTCGCCTGAGTCGACTGGTGTCAGGATATCCGCAATGGCAGACACCGAGACGGTTTCTGCCGTCGATCCCACTTTCATAGTGATGTCGATGTTGCGTCGTTCGGCTCCTTGCAAGGCTAAGGCTGAAACTTGGTAGATTACAAAGCCAGCAGCCTCCACGGAGAGTTCGTATGAACCTGCCGGCACGGCAGCAAAAGTGAAGAAGCCTTCCGCATTGGAAACGGAGCGTCGGACGTCACCCGAACCTTCATTTTTCAAAGTGATTTTGGCATCCGGGACCGAAGCGCCAGAGGGATCGGAAATCACCCCAGTCAGCGTTCCCGTTATGGATTGACCGAATCCAAATTGAAGGCAGGCCGTCAAAACGACGGCGGCTATGCGCATCGGAAGATTCCACATGGTTCCCCCCCCCGGAGACTCTCACGCAATTTAGGTACAATGCGTTCGCGAGTCCGAATTTCGCTGGTATCTACTGTATTAGTACTAGGACGGGAGTTCAATGATAACCTAGGCAAGACAGGGATAAATATTTCTGAAACCTTATTGAAACTACTGATTATAAGCGGTTTATCCGGCGCTGCATTCACGGGCTGTAACGGTTTCACAGCAATTTCTAACATGTTACTCTTGCGACTTATTCTCGTTCTCTCAGTTTCTTGGGGTCTAAGCGGCCAACAGAGGACTCCGGGAATGGATCGTGAGCTTCAGCGTGCCGTGGAGCTACATCGATCGAACGATCTCGAAGGCGCGCGACGGGAATATCAGTCGTATCTGGATAAAATGCCCGGGAGTATTGAAGCTCGCTCCAACTTAGGGGCGGTACTCGCGCGCTTGGGACGCTATGACGAAGCGATTGCGGAGTACAAAATCGCTCTCGAGAAAGTACCCAATAATCCGGGGGTGCGGTTCAATTACGGGCTGGCTCTCTATAAAGCAGGAAGATTTGACGAGGCGACACGCGAGTTCGCAGCCGTTCATAGCCTCGCTCCTAACAACAAACAGATTGCGCTACTGCTGGGAGACTGCTATTTGCGCGCCGGAGAGAATCAGCGCGTAATCGATCTGCTGGACCCATTCCTGAAAGCAGACGAGAAAGACATGGCATTAGCTTACTTACTCGGAACGGCTCTCATCCGCGCCAATCAAGTAACTCGTGGCCAGGAAATTGTGAATAGGATCCTGAGCAAAGGGGAATCGGCCGAGGCTCTCCTCTTACTCGGGACAACGAAAATGATGGCGCATGACTTCGCTGGAGCTTTAACGGACGTCGCCAAAGCGGCGGAGTTGAATCCGTTACTTCCGAGCGTGAATGCGTATCATGGGCTTGCTCTTCTGCAAACAGGCGACTCGACAAACGCGATGACCTCATTCCGAAAGGAATTGCAATCGAACCCGAACGACTTCGACTCTAATTTGAACGTAGGTGCTCTTCTGCGGCAGGAACACTCGTATGACGAAGCTCGTAAGTACTTCGAGAAAGCGCTTCGACTGCGCCCAGGTCACCCGGCAGTCCGCTACCAGCTCGCGACGATCGATCTGGCTACAGGAGAAGTTGAAAAAGCGCGCAAGGAGCTTGAAGCTCTGACGACCGCAGAACCGAAATTCGTCGAAGCCCACGTAACCTTGGCGACTGTCTACTACCGGTTGAAGCGAAAGGCAGATGGAGATCGCGAGAGAGCGATCGTGCAAAAACTGAACGATGAGATACAGGCGCAACAGCCGGGTGTAAAATCGCTTCAGTGAAATTGGCCGGTCTGGTCTTTGCGCTTACCAGTATCATTGGTGCGCGTGTCATCGCCGCTGAGAACGCCCACTTCGCAGGCGCGGCGGCGTGCGTATCCTGTCATCCCAATCAGTCCAACCATCGCTCCTCGAACAGTATGGCTAAGGCTCTCCAGCGGGCCGAACAGGCGAGTATTCTTCGAGAAAACGCCTCGCTTACATTTGTCGAAGGCGCCTACCGGACGACGATCGAGCGAGATAGCGAAGGCTCGAAGCTCAGGGTCACGGACGGGAGAGATACGGTACAAGCGCGAATTCTCTGGGCGTTCGGGCTCGGTACTGCAGGGCAGACCTACGTATTCGGGCATCAGGGCGCGATGTACGAAAGTCGCGTGAGCTACTACAATGCGTTGAAAGGCCTCGGCTTAACTATGGGGGCCCAGCTTGCAAAACCTGCCTCTCTGATCGAAGCAGTCGGGCGGCGTATGGACAAGGCCGATGTGCGGGATTGCTTTGGATGCCATTCGACCGGGGGAGTTCGCGGGAATGAAATTGCATGGGAATCAATGATACCGGGCGTTTCCTGTGAGAGCTGCCACGGAGCGGCAGCCGAGCATGTAGCAGCGCGCAGGGACGGAAATAGGACGCAGGGATCATTGAGGAAGCTTCAGACGCTCTCCGCCGAAGAGATGAACGACCTTTGCGGCACGTGTCATAGAACGTGGGGTCAGGTGATTCAAATGAATCTGCGCGGACCACTGAATGTGCGATTTCAACCTTATCGAATCACGAACAGCAAATGCTTCGATGCCGAAGATCGCCGGATCGCGTGCACAGCTTGTCACGATCCTCACAAACAAGTGAGCACGTCTCCGGCGGCCTATGATTCGAAATGTCTTGCATGCCATTCCCAGAAGGGCAGGAAAACATGTCATACCGCAAAGGCCAACTGCGTTACGTGTCACATGCCGAGAGTCGAGTTGGAGGGCGCGCACTTTCAATTTGCAGATCATCAGATCCGTACCGTGCGGCAAGGCGAACCGTATCCGAACTGAGATGAAGGTTTCGAGACGCGATTTAATCCGAATGGCCGGAGTTGCCGGGGCCGCGCGATTGCTGGCTGCGTCGCAGAGTCCATTGTTCGAAGAGGTCCCTTCCGCTACCTCGAATATCACGTGGACACATGAGAACGCAATGTCCGATCGGCGTCATCTGCCGGAAACATTGGGACCGGGATGCGCGTTTTTGGACTACGACAACGACGGTTGGATGGATATCCTGCTCGTCAACAGCGGTCCGTCGGAGTTCTATCAACCGAAGAAGCCATTGCGGCATGCTCTCTACAAGAACAATCGTGATGGGAGCTTCACCGACGTCACAGCGAAGGCCGGTCTGACGGCGGAGCTGTTTGCGATGGGAGTGGTGGTCGCGGACTACGATAACGATGGATTTCCCGACATCCTTATCACGGCTTATGGCAGGCCCGTGCTTTATCGCAACAACGGGGATGGAACCTTCACGGATGTGACTCAAAAGGCGAAGCTCGATGTACCTGGTTGGACAACGAGCGGAGTCTGGTTCGACTACGACGGCGATGGCAGGCTAGACCTCTTCCTTTGCAGCTTTGTCGAGTATGGGAAAGACAGTATCACGTGCGGGGACAATAAGCTGGGCCGCAACTATTACTGCATCCCGCGTGTCTTCAAACCGACGCCCAACTTTCTTTTCCACAACAACGGAGACGGCACGTTCACCGAGGTGAGTAAGGGAACCGATATCGCGAAAGCTTTGGGTAAGGGCTTGGGCGTAGTGACGACTGACGTCAACAACGACGGGCGGCCGGACTTGTTAGTAGCGAACGATACGGTTCAGAACTACCTTTTCGTCAATCGCGGTCCGAACAAGTGGGAAGAGATTGCGCTGTCGGCTGAGGTCGGATTCAGCGAGAACGGACAGGCGCGGTCAGGGATGGGCGTCGATTCCGCCGACTTTGACGGGGATGGATGGGAGGATCTTTTCGTCGCCAATGTCGACCAGGAGATGTTCTCGCTGTACAGGAATAACAGGAACGAGACGTACACCGATGTCGCGCGCATCAACGGCATCGCAGAAGCTACGCGACTCTTGAGCGGCTGGGGATTGAAGTTCTTTGACTACGACAATGACGGCCGGCTGGATCTGCTATTGGCCAACGGGCATCCCGATGACATGATCGAGAGCTATTCGCAGCGGGTGAAGTACAAAGAGCCATTGCTGCTCTTCCATAACGACGGCAGCAAATTTAGAAACGTCAGTTCGGAGGCCGGTCCTGTGTTTTTGAAGTCGTTTTCCGCGAGAGGTCTGGCTGTCGGCGATTTCAATAACGATGGCAAACTCGACGTCCTGCTCGCGAACAACGGAGCTGCGCCTACCCTGTTGAAGAATCTGGCAGGAGAGACCAATCACTGGATTGGACTGCGACTGCAGGGCCTCAAATCCAATCGCGACGCAATCGGCGCGAAGATCGTATGGTCGGTGAAAGGGGTCCGACGTGGGCGACTGAAGACGCATGGCGGAAGTTATCTGTCGAGTCATGACCCGCGCGAAGTGATCGGTCTCGGAAGCGCTCCCGGGGTTGATTATGTCGAGATAAGATGGCCTTCGCCGAGCGGCCTGACTGAACGTTTTACAGATCTGAAGATCGATCGCTACAACACGGTGACCGAAGGCCAAGGGAAGCGTGTGGTTGGATAGCGGCGTGTTCAGAACCGGGTGTACGACATTAAAGTGGAAGAACGCGTCAGAAGTGTCGATGAGAATCAGTAGAGCGGACCTCTGGCCTGCTTCTGGTTGAATCCCTGAGCTATTATCGAAGACGCTT
>DASQLD010000447.1:0-7143 GCA_035630195.1 Bryobacteraceae bacterium | reverse complement strand
TCCGTCGCATCGGCCTTGGACACCCGCTCGGGCGCGACCCCGCTCGGGTGATCCACACTAACATGGGCATCCGGAACGGCCGGTCATAACCGGACGTTTCTATTTCGCTCCGGATAGGACATTTCTACTTCGCGCCGACATTTCATGGCGATGCTTCGCTGCCTCGCACGATTATCACGTTTCCCGTCATTGGTGCGTTTGCGCGCTGTGTTCCGATTCGAAAGCGGCTCGGAGCACGCATCGGGTTTCTCGCTGTCCTACACACGTGGAATCAACAAGTGATGCACCATCCACACCTGCATTGCCTGGTTCCTGCTGGCGGCATCAGCCCTGACGGTTCCCGATGGCTACGTTGCCGGCTCAAGTACTTCCTTCCGGTGAAGGTGCTTGGAAAGATGTTCCGTGGAAAGTTTCTCGATCTCGTTCGAGAGGCCTATGCCCGTGGCAAGCTTCGATTCTTCGGAAGTACGAAACCGCTCGCCGACCGGGTTTCGTTCGACCGCTTCACAATGCACCTAAGGGAGATCAAGTGGGTCGTGTACGCGAAGTCACCGCTGGATGGGCCCGAACACGTCATCAAGTACCTTGCGCGGTATACGCATCGAGTCGCCATCGCCAACGGTCGCATTGTTGAGTTCGCCGACGGTCGCGTAACGTTCCGCTGGCGAGACTCCCGAGACGGAAACAAGCAAAAGCTAATGACTCTCGATGCTGTCGAGTTCATTCGCCGCTATTTGTTGCATGTCCTGCCATGCGGGTTCGTGAAGATCAGGCGCTTCGGATTCCTAGCCAATCGGACCCGCCGTGCATCGCTGGCTTTGTGCAGGACTCTACTCACGAGCCGACCTGCACCGGTCCAATCGATTACTCCGGAACGGCAACGAGCAATCGAGCGCAGATGTCCCATCTGCCGAGAAGGACGCATGGCCGTGATCGATTACATCACTGCTCGCGAGTTCGCCTTTATAGGCGCTACACCGCAGATTGATACATCCTAGCCTCATGATTCACCCGAAGTTGGCGAGCAACGACCCTCAGACCGTGCGCATACTCGACGTGTGCGCGCTCGTAGCGTTCTCTGGCTCAGACCCGACCCGCAATCAGTTTATCGACGACCAGGACTCTCGATCCAACCGCTCTCTCAAGCCGCAGAGTGCCGAGACACTGCAGTTCATTCTCGCCAGCAGCATTCAATCCCCAATAGCACGTTAGCGGCTCCGTCCAAGTCAGATCATCGGCAATGCGGCGGCGTTCAAGGATACGTCTTCGTTCACATCACATCGCCGCCGCACTGCCGATGATCCCTAGGACTTTTCGGGGTCGATGTGTCCCGCCTTCTCGCGCGAACTCCCGAACAGCGAATCTCATGCATTTAAAGGAGTGTCTATTTTCTGTGCCCGTTAAGCGGCTTTCCGTTCTGGTACTGCGTAACGGACTGGGAAGCACCAGTGTCGGTCTTCAAAAACTCAAAAGCCAGATCCGACTTCCGAGTGTAGAATCGCGTTTCTGACTCGGGAAAGATGGGAAACTTCGTCCCACGCGTAAACTGAGCAATTAGTTGGTTGTTTTCGAGCCGAACATCCAGGTTGGAGGTCGGGAAACTGTACATCCCGACGTAACGCGACAGAATCTCAGGCCGCAACGAAATTGCCTTCGGCGCCCACACTACGTCTCCATGTCCGTCAACCAGGGCGGCAAGTGAATCAGCCATGGTTTTAGTGATGCCGGTATTCAGGTTCCCCAAGACTATGACAGCAAGCTTATCTTCGGGGAAATAGGTGAGCTGCGTATTGAACCCAATGTTGTTTCCGTCATGCTCAATGCGCAATCGGCCTTTCTCTTCCTTTACGTATAAGCCGCAACCGTAGTCTCCCTTGTATGGAGTGACCATCTTGTGTAGGGATGCTGGCGTCAGCACCTTTCCACCAAATAGCCCTTCTTCCCACCGAAGGAGATCTTGCGTTGTCGAGTAAACAGACCCGGCCGAGAAGCCGAGCGCGAGATTGGGCCGCTCGGCATTCTCAGGTCCCCGCAGGCGAGGCCAGTAGCCGGACGCACGCTTTGGAATGATGGCCACATTGGAATCAAGCCCTGAATCGTTCATGCCCAATGGCCTGAATATGTTTTCGTGAACGAAGTCCGCGTATGTATATCCGCTGATCGTTTCCAGCAGATAGCCCAAGACGATGTACCCCTGATTGCTATAGGCCCATTTCTCGCCGGGCTTAAATTGTGTCGGCTCGTCGCGAAGAACAAGGCGGTTAGGTCTGCTCGGATCATAATCCACTGCGTCGTCCGAGATGCCGGATGTATGGGTCAGCAAGTGGTAGACAGTTATTCCGTCCCAGGCGGCCGGCGCGAACGGAAGATACTTCCGAACTGAATCAGCGGTCTTCAGTTTGCCACGTTCTTCCAAGAGCAGAATCGAAGCCGCCGTGAATTGCTTCGTGATTGATGCGAGCTGAAACCTGGTCGTAGGTGAGTTAGGTATTGTCCATTCCAGATTTGCTTGGCCGTAGCCCTTACTCAGCAAGTGATCACCACGTTTCGAGACAAGCACGCTGCCCATAAACCAGCCCGCCTCGGCATACGATTGTACGAGCTGGTCCATGCGCGCGCTAAGCGCCTGTGCGTTGCACGGCTGAACAAGAAGGGGGGCGATAGTCGCTGAGACCAAGAAGGTCAGAAAACGATGTTCTTGCGCTGAGTGCTGGCCCATCATCAGCAGGTAGATTACCAGTCAACGATCTCGCTTGGTGCGTACGCCAACTTTGTGGAGCTCTCGAATCCGAGTTCTCGTCCGTCGCACTGTGCGGTCAGACCTCGGGAAACGGCGTTATCGCCAACTTGCCTAAGACGCTCGTACAAAGTCGGTCGGTTCAGTTGCGGGCGTACTCTCGAGAACGAGACTTCAAAGTAGTCTGACGGAAACCACTGAACCGGCGCATCGAAGCTCACTCGAAGTCCCCCCATAGGATCCGAAGAAGTGTTCGGTCGGATTGGCTTCCCGTAGAAAACGGGTGCGATATCGACTAAGGTAAACTCTGGGAGCGATAATTTCTGCAACTATGGAGAATGAAAGCAATCCAACTTGCGTGACCTTGACGCGACGAAGTTTTCTCGTATGCCTTAGCGCTCCTGGCGCCGCTTTGTGCGCCGGCAAAACAGGTTGGCAAACGTTTGCCGCGACGGCTTACTCCTCAGAGGGCGAAACTGCTTCCGGCAAGCAGACGCGAGAGGGTCGCACGGTTGCGGCTGACCCGAAGATTCTACCTGTTGGGACAAGGATTCAGGTGGAAGGAGCGGGACCGTACTCGGGGGAATACATCGTGCATGACACGGGGCCAAAAGTAAAAGGCCGCGAAATCGACATCTTTATCGACGCCCCTGCAGAGGCCAAGCGATTCGGCCGCAAGACTGTCCGTGTCCGGGTGATTACGCTTCCGGAGCCGTCCGGCGCGAAACGCTAGACCCATTGAATCTACGCGCATCACAGACTCTGCCTGCACGCACACGTTCCACTCGCTACTCGCATCGAAGCGACGTCTGCGGGTCGATCCGTGCTGCGCGGTATGCCGGGACACCCGCCGCTGCCAATGCAACAATCGCCAACAATACGCTTACGGCGGAGAGGGTCAGGCCGTCGAAGGGATGCACTCCATACAGGAGTTCGCGGATCCCGCGCGAGATGGCCGCAATGCCAATTAACCCGATTCCAGCGCCGGCTCCGACGAGCACGATTCCTTCACGAATCACGATCGTAACCAAGGCTTTCACGCTGGAGCCCAAAGCCAGACGAATGCCGAATTCGCGCGTCCGCTGCGCCGTCAAGTACGCGAGCGTTCCGTACAGACCCACAGCAGCCAGCACCACCGACGAAGCCGCGAAGGCCGCCAGCACGAACAGAATGAATCGCGTGTCCCCGATCGATTCCGAGACGTAGTCGCCCATGGGACGTATCTCGAACGCCGCGCGCTCGCTATGCGCGGCGCCGACTGCGGACTGGATCAATGGGCCGATGCGGTCGGCTGGCGCTTCCGTCTTAACGACGAGGGACATAGAGCTTGGATAAGCACCATACGGCAGCATGAAGTGTGGAATGCTTTCATCGCGCACACGCGTGACTCGCACATTGCCCGTAACGCCGATGATTTCCATGTCATTCCGCCATCCGGTTCTATAGACGGAGAGCACCCTTCCGATCGGACCCTCCGGCCATAGTCGCTTTGCCAGACCGGCATCGATAATCGTGACGTTCCGCTGCTCTCGAATATCGGAGTCGCTGAAATCGCGGCCCTCCAGTAGCGGAGTTCCGATTGCGCGCAGATAGCCAGGAAGCGCGAACTGCTGGGTGGCGAGGATTGGCGGAACATCTGGTTGGTCAGGACGGCCCACGCGGCGCCGGGTCTGGTACGCGAGTGGCAGCGGGTCCGCCGCGCTCACCGCCTTAATCTCCGGAACTACTCTCAGCCGATCGACGACGTTGCGAAGAACCGCCCATCTCTGCTCAACGTTCGGGTATTTCGTCGTATCGAGGGGCAACCGGGCGGTCACAACGCCTGCCGGGTCAAACCCCAGCGGCAAATGCATCAAGTTCACGAATGATCGAAGCATCAGGCCCGCACATACCAGAGGCGCAATGGACAGCGCCACTTCCGCGACGACGAAGGCGCGTTGGATCTTTCTTGTGTCCGAACCCATCGTTTGCGTGCGGCCCACGCGCAGGCGATGGTCACTTCTCTCTGACGCCAGCCGCCACGCGGGTACTAAGCCGAAGAGCACGCTGGTAAGCGCCGACAGCACGAGAGCGAAGATCGCAACGGGCGCGTCGATTTCCATTCTCGATCGGAGGGGAATGTAAGATGCGCTCAGGAGCCGGATCGCTTGGAGCCCTACGTGGGCGCCGACCAGTCCGATTGCGCCCGAAACCAGGCTCAGCAGAAGACTCTCTGAAATAAGTTGGCGAACGACTCGGAACGTGCGGGCGCCGAGCGCGCGACGGATCTCCAGTTCCCGTCGACGCATTGCCCCGCGCACGAGCGTCAGATTCGCGGCATTCACGTACGCGATCAGCAGGACGAATACCACTGCACACGTTAGAAGAATCAGGGACGGGCGGATATCGCGCGTCATGTCATCGTGTAAGGAACGCGCTGTAAAGCTGGCGCCGAGGCCGGATCCGCGATCGAACGGCGACGCCTGCCATGCGTTGGCGCCAGTATACCGATCAGGGTAATCCCGCGCGAACTGGCCTGCGAGGACCTGGAGTTCCGCATTGGCATGATCGAGAGTGACACCAGGCCTGAGCCGCGCAATCAAAGGAACGCCGCGGTAAGGGATGGCGGGATCGTTGCGATCCGGCAGCCAGACGTCGATCTGCTCCACGTTGTTCACCGAAGGGGGCAGAAACAGGCGCAGACCGGCGGGCAGCACACCCACAACCTGCATATCAATATTGTCAATACGCACGGCTCGGCCGATCACGCCCGGATCGGCTGCAAATCGGCGGCGCCATAGTTCCCCGCTGATCAGAACTGCAAGCGGATGCTTCGCGCCAGCGTCGAGCCGCGAATCCAGCAGCCTTCCGATTGCCGGGCGGACACGGAGGAGCGGAAGGAAGTCGTCAGTGACGCTCGCCGCCGACACGTGCTCCATCTCGCCGGCGTACTGCAGGGTCGCGTTAGAGGAATCGATGGTGGCAACCTGCTCGAATGAGCGACTGGACGTCCTGATACCGACAAGCTCCTGTCTAGTCGCGCCCGCGCTGGGGACGTTGCGAGCATCCACCTGGATCGTGACAATACGGTCCGGCTCCGGATAAGGCAGCGGACGCCACAGTACCCCACGCATCAGGCTGAACATGGTGAGACTGGCGCCAATGCCAACCGCAAGCGTTACGATGATCAGGATGCTAAAACCCGGCGCCCTACGCAAGGAACGGAAGGCATGACGAACGTCCTGACAAGCAGTTTCGATGCTCTGTCCGAGGCGCGCGTCGCGGACATTCTCCTTGATCGCTTCAATGCCGCCGGTTTCAATGAGCGCCTGGCGCCGGGCTTCTTCACGAGAGAGGCCGGCGGCGATAAAACGGTCGGTGAGTGCATTCACCCATGCGCCCAATTCGGCGTCGAGCGTGGATTCGACCCGATCTCGCCGGAGCAGATTGGAGAAAAGCCGCGTTGCCCTAGTGAGAACTCGCATGTCAGGCGGACTCCAGAAGGGCGTTCATGGCCTGCACGGTTCGTTGCCAGGTCTTCTTCTCTGCCGCCAATTGCCTCCTGCCATCGCGAGTAAGCTTGTACGATCTCACACGGTGTCCTTCCGCCGATTCCTGCCACTGTCCCTCGATCCAGCCTTCCTGCTCCAGGCGATGAAGCGCGGGGAATAGGGAGCCCGCCTTCACCTGGAAAGCTCCGCTGGTGACCTGAGAAATCCGATCTGCGATGGCTACCCCGTGCATCGGGCATAACTCCAGTGTCCGCAGGATCAGCAAGTCGAGAGTGCCTCGTAGGAGTTCAAGAGTGGGTTCGCGCATCGGTATAGACAACCTATATCGGTAGCCTATACGACTTGCGCCCTGGACGCAAGAGCTACGCGCAGTCTGTCATGGATGCGGGGCTTAGAGAGCAGAATCTCTCGCGCAATCGTGAACATTCTTGCAAGTTGCGGAGTGATGCGACAATGCCCGAAGTTGCCTATGCGCTTGCACTCACTCATTCTCGGTTTGCTTCTGACGACGGCAGTTACCGCGCAGGAATACGACCTGGTTGTTTATGGAGGTACGGCCGGCGGAGTAACGACTGCCGTCGCCGGCGCGAGACATGGTCTGAAAACCGTCCTCCTGGAGCCCGGCAATCATATCGGCGGTATGGTTAGCGGCGGCCTTTCGGGGACTGACGTGGGACGAAGTGAGGTGATCGGGGGAATGGCGCTCGAATTCTATTGGCGCGCAGGACGACACTACGGGCTCGACCGGCATTTGCAACAAATTGCCTGGATGCCCGAACCCGGTGTGGCAGAGATGATTTTCCGGCAAATGCTCAGCGACGCTAAAGTGACCTTACTGACGGGCCATCGACTCGTGGAGAAGACTGGGGTGACCAAGCAGGGCCTCCGCGTCACGGAGATTCTGATGGAGAATGG
>DASQLD010000446.1:0-8628 GCA_035630195.1 Bryobacteraceae bacterium | reverse complement strand
GCGTTTTCCACATTCCCACCGCGCCGACGGACCTTTGTCTTTTCTCTTTCCCAACGAACCGAAAACCACCCAAAGGAGCCCAACCCTGCGCCCGCTCGACCTTCAAACCTTCAGGCTCATTCACGGTTTAGAAAATGCTCTGATGCGTTGCATAAATTGCATAAACTGTGGAGCTTGGTTGCAGAATAAATCCCGTAAGCCTACTTAGTTGTGTTCTTAATACTCCACATTTTCACGCAGGTATGAATATGTTCCCACCTAATTGATCAATTCATAGGAGCAGCTTTGGGTGGAACTCGGTCAGGCAGATGGTGATCGGGGAAGCCAACTGCTACACCAGATAGATAGCGAACCAGCAGAAGCACTTTCCTCCCAAGGATACGGCTGCCAAATAGGATCATCGTAGCGCTGGAACAGCGCAAAGCGATTCTATGAAGATCTGCGAAGCAACTGAGCGCATCCTTGTCAGACAACGCTGCCTTAGGATCAATAGCGAAGTACAGACTTTAGGAGAAACTGAGCGCCAGTTAGTGGCCTGCGCCGACCTCGGCGTTTTCCTGTACGACCACTCTGCCCGTCGTTCCCGGAGCGATCTGGGTCAGGAGTTGCTCCTTGCGATAAATCAGCGTGGAAGTATTGAAACTGGCGATTTCGAATGCATGGCCGTGCGTGATCGCATCGGTAGGACAGGCTTCTACACAATAGCCGCAGAAGATGCAGCGGCTGTAGTCAATGTTGTAAACTTCGGCGTACCGCTCACCACCGCTGATACGCGCTCTATCCGTATTCTCGGCAGCCTCGATGTAGATGCAATCGGCGGGGCATGCGGCCGAGCATAGGAAGCAGGCGACGCATTTCTCGAGACCATTCTCATCTCTTTGTAAAACATGGACACCACGGAACCGCTCCTGGAAAATTGCGGGCGTGTCGGGATAGTTCTCAGTGAGCGTCGGCTGCATCATCTCCCGGAAGGTCACACTCATACCCTTCGCGATGGCCGCGGCCGATCCGATGATCTCGTTGATCTTAGCCATGTTCTGCTATCCCTAGATTAGCGCACGGACGCAACGATTCCCATCTCAGGCGAGCCGCTATCTCTCTGGAGGCTTCTGCTTTTGAACGAAGTCCAAAATATCGAACTTTCGAATCTGGCGATTGGGGAAAAAGCTATTCACCGCGTCCTGCTCATCCGCGTAAACTTCGAAAACGGTTGTCAGTTTGGTAAGAACCAGCAACTCTATGTTGCGCTGACTCAGGTTGACGATCTTCATCGCCCCACCGGCTTTTTTAGCGGTTGTGTAGCCAATCACCAATCCTCCCAAACCTGTTGAATCGATATAATCGAGATTCTGCAAATTCAGGACGATGTTGATCTTGGAGGCTGCGACGAGTTCGCGAATCTTTTCTCGCAAATCGGATACAGACTCACCGACGATCAGCTTTCCACTTAGATCAAGGACTACAATACCTTCGCGTTCGCGTTCTTGTATGTCGAGAGCCATACCGGTTCAGTGTCGCACTATTCTAGCGCGCTCGCTGTTGTGTGCGAAGGATTAATGTCGGTCGGGAGGTCTTGCAGCCCTCCTAAAGCGTCTTTAAGACTGGGCCGCAGCACCGCCAAATCGTCCAGCATCTTCTTTGCACGGCTATAGTCCCCGGTAGCTTCGATCGTAAGTAGTTCGCCCGCGAGATCCCGAACCGCAGCTTTGGCTTTCGGGATATCGACGGCGAAACGTCCGTGAGAAGTCGACTTGAAGGCGCCCTTGCTAACCAAATAGTTGAACTGCAGAGCCATGCCCCTGCCGTGCGACTCGTTTAGGCCGAACCGCATTGTCCGGAAGGAAGATGCAAGAAAAGTGGTGTAGAGCTTTCGTTCCGCGTCCGGTCCGCCGGGAAGGAGCTTGCGGTCGAACATATACTGCAGCATGAAGAGACCGCAGATGTCAGCTTTCGCCTCTTCAATCGCGCTGTAAAGGTCCTTCAGCTCCTTCCGAGGAGACGATGTTTGCCTGACAGTGTGAGGTCCGATTCCATGCGTCAGTTCGTGCGCCAGGATGTGGGTGAAGAACGAATCGAAGCTGAGATCCGCGAGCGCCTGCTTCTCAAGTACGCGTTCGGCGATTGGCTGCAGAATGCTCTTGAACTTGGCTTGCTGGACGTTCTTGAGCATGACGCGTTTGCTACCCTTTTCGCGAACTACACGCTCATCGTTCGGAAGATTGAAGGCAGCGGTGCGGACGCCGTGCGCCGCGTCACCTGACGAAATGATTTCGTTCACAACACGAATCGGCGCCAACGCACCGATCTTCGGATTGCGATACTTCGCTTCCACGGGCAGATTGTCTTCGATTTCCTGGAGCCGGGATGAGAAGAATGCAACCTTGGATGTTTCCTCCTCGTCACGCAGTGTTACATACGCCTCGAATGCGGCCTTATAGCCAAACAACTCATCGTTGTATGTTTCGTAGGGTCCGATTGTGATCTCGAGCGGGGCATCCAGATCCATCCACGCGACATCGCTTTCGTAATAATCATTTGCTAGGAACGCCGCAGCGCGAGCGTTCAGGAACCGCTTGAGTGTGGCGTTAGGAGTTGCCGAAGCCGCCTCTTGCAGCAAGGTTGCCAAGCGCTCCAGATCGGCCTTGTATTCGACGTTGTAAGGTACCGATGTAAGTTTTCCGTCGTTTCGGCGGATGACAGAAAAGAATCCTGTGGCTTGCTGCTGCTTTGCAGGGTCGAGCGTCTTGACCCAGGCTTCAAACTCCCCATTGGTCATATCCGCCGGATAGAAATTGGCTCCCGCAGGCTTCTTTTCCGGCACACCGGGAAGGAACGACTTCTGGTCGTCGAGCGCGGACCAAGGCCCTTTGTTGAGCCAAAAATACTCTAATCGCAGCTTTCCGAGCGGCGAGTCATCCTTCTGCAACCGCTCGTGCAGCGCCAGATTTCCGGACCATAGCTGCTTCAGGAAAAGATGGTCGATCAAACGTGCGGCCTCGATTAGCTTCGCCAGAGATTTCTTGTCCACGGCCGACAGCTTCGAAGTGTCTACTTCAAGAACAGTAGGAGCGAATCGTCCCAGCATTCGCTTGAGTTCGTTGATCTCTGGTGTGGCGGCCAAAGCAAGAGAAATCGCAAAGAAAACAGTATAGCGGCGCATCATCCACTATGATGCCGTACAAGCATCATCTCTATGATGCCGTACTATGATTCCCCACTTTGCATGCCAGTACCGCCGCAACGATTTCACCGAGCTTAAGGAATCCGTCCAGATCGGTTGGTTTCCAGAAGTAACAAGCTGCGCCATGATCGAGCGCTCGCTGCCGATCTGAAGGCGATTGAGAGGAACTCATGACAATGATCGGGCAGGGCGCCGACGCTAATCGCTGTAGCAGTTCCAGTCCATCAATCTTAGGAAGATTGATGTCGAGCAACACGAGACTCGGCCATGGCTGTGCTCCGGATTGAAATCCACTTACCGTTGTTCGCGCCAACTCCCCGTCGGCGATAGTCTCGATCTCGGCAACAATCGAATGTTCGAGCAATGCCGATTTGATCAGATACACATCGGCAGGGTTATCCTCGACGACCAACACACGATGGGTCATTCGCTATCCACCCACACAATATCCACCCACGTGCAATACCCACCAATGTGCGCTGGCGCAACAATGGATACGCGCGTCGCCGAGATTCGCTCAAAGTGGATCAACGGGATCTATTTTAACTTGCCGCCTAATTTTGCGCACTATTTCTCGATGTGAAATTGCGTTCATTTCGCTGCTTCTCGATTAATTTCTGTCAAGATCGGGGACACCATGAAATCGGTCTACGGGATATCCCTTATAGCGATGATGACCGCGAGCACGTCATCGGCGCAGATGCGGGTAGCGTGGGTTCAACTTGGGCCGGATCGCGGTATCTCTGCGCGCGCCATCATCGCAAAAGAGAATCGTTGTCCGTCAATCGTTATCGATGGCCGCGCTGCGGCGATGCGACCGCGGACACCTGTCCCACAAGGATTCCCGCCGATATGCGAAGCGTCCATTCCACCCGGAACGCGCGAGGCGTCGATTGACGGCCAGGTTTTAGCGCTTCCGCAAGCCGACTTCAAACGCATCGTGGTGGTTGGCGATACCGGCTGTCGCGTTCGAGTGAAGGCATCGACCGGCGAGAGCGAGATCCAAAACTGTGCCGAAGATTGGCATTTCAAGTCGCTTGCAGACGCGGCAATGGCAAGGAAGCCTGATCTGGTTATTCATACCGGCGACTATGTCTATCGCGAGAACGAAGGCTTTGAATGGAATTCCTGGTATGCGGACTTCTTCCAACCCGCCAACGGGCTTCTGCGGGCGGCGCCGTGGATATTTGTTCGTGGCAACCATGAAAGCTGTAAGGATGGTGGGATTGGATGGTTCTATCTTCTCGACGTCAAACCCTATAGCGGATCTTGCAGTACCGAACGATCCGAACCCTATGTTGTGAACGCGGGAAATATTCCGTTCCTCCTGCTCGACTCGTCCGAGGCGGAGGAGTTGCGTTCGAAGCGAAGCCAAGTGATCGAATATTCCGGGCAGTTGAAACGGATCAACGCAGCGGCGATTGTGGGCGCATGGGTTTTGTCGCACCAGCCATTCTGGGCCTTTCGTCGTGAGGCCGGTGATACCGAGCGCGGCGAACTTGACACCGTCAACGATACGCTTCAATCGGTCTGGCGAGAATCTCCGTTACCTGACGCCGCGCTGATCCTATCCGGGCACATTCACATGTTTCAAGCCTTGGGCTTCGCCGACCGCAGGCCGCCGCAGATCGTGATCGGTAACAGCGGCACGGAACTAGCGCGCCGGATCCGCGGACCTTTCGAAGGGCGCAAGATTGCGCGCAGTACGGTCTCGGGTTCCGCAATTCTTCGCAAATTCGGGTTCGCCGAGTTCAACGGGCACGAGACTGGTTGGCAGTTGTCGGTCCATGGCCTTGAAGGCAAGGAGTTGGAATGCAGTCTGGCCAGTAAGACATTGTCCTGCGGTAACTAACCATTCGTCAGCTATCTTGACACCAGCTCCATTAAGCTGGTATTCTGCCTTATCATTTACTGTGGTTAACACATTAGCAAAAGCTCTAGTAAAGGCAATCGGGAGTGCTGTAGTTTTCGCGTCGTTGTCCCACGCGCAGACGGAAGCGGATCGCGACCGAAGACTTGCGGAACTGGAGCGGAAAGTAAGAATTCTCGATCCCTCATTCAAGGCTGATGAAGCGGCATTTGATGACAGGCTGGCGGCGCTAGAGAAACGAATCGACGAAGTGTTGGCGCGCAGCGGTTCCCCGGCTGCGTCCACGACGGTCTCGGCTTCCGCTCAACCGCTTCTTCCGAAGGCCCCTCTCGAAGCGATCTCCGTGACGGGCGACTATCAGCAGTCACTTGAGGGCGAAACGCGGCTCCCCGTGTCGGGATACATGGATGCGCACTTCAACAAAGCGGAGGGTGAACCCGGGCGAGGCGATTTCCATCGGTTCGTCCTGCTCTTCGGTCACAGCTTTTCGGATCGAATCAAATTTTGGAGCGAGCTCGAGTTAGAGCATGCGCTGGTGGAGGGCGGGGAAGAGAAGGGCGAGGTCGCTTTGGAGCAAGCCTATCTCGATTTTTTGGTGAAGCCGTGGTTGAACTTCCGCGCCGGCCTAGTCCTCTCGCCCATGGGAATCGTGAATGAGCGCCATGAACCGCCTTCGTTCAACGGAGTCGAGCGGCCTGTTGTCGAGACCATCATTATTCCCAGCACTTGGCGAGAAATGGGAGCAGGCATCACAGGAGATCTGGGACGTGGCTTCCGATATCGAACATTTCTGATGTCCGCTCTCGATCCATCCGGCTTCGACGCTGAGTTCGGGATTCAGAACGGACGGACGGGCGGATTCGAGTCGAGCTTTCGCAATCCGGCATACGCGGGACGTCTCGAGTATGCGGGTGTGCGGAGGCTCACCGTAGGGATCAGCGGCTATACAGGAGTTTCGAGCGGCGATATTGTCGCGGTGACTCCGAGAACTAGCATTGTCTCCTTTGATGGACGCTACAGCTTCAAGCGGATCGATCTGCGCGGCCTCTTTGCAAATACCTGGATATCGAAAAGCGGGGAATTGAACCTGGCGATGGAACGACTCACGGGACTGAACCCGAACGTAGGCAGCCAGATGCGCGGTTATTATGCCGAACCAGCCGTCCATGTGTTTCCGCGACGCTGGAGAAACGATCTGATCCTGTTCACACGCTACGAAAAATACAATACGCAACAGCAAATGGCTCCCGGGTTCGTTCCGCTTCCGGAATTCAATCGGTCGTCTCTGTTCGCTGGGGTCACATTTAAGCCTAACGCCGACGTGGCCCTTAAATTCGATTACGTTTTCAATCGCAATGCAGGTTCGGCGATTCGACCTTTGAATGGCTTGAATCTTGGTTTGGGATGGTGGTTTTAATGTTCTCTCGAATGCTTCTTCTTGTGATGGTGGCCCTCGGAATGGGTGCGCAGCAGCCAACGGCTAAGCCGGACAAAGTGATCTCGATTTCCGCCGAACGGTTTGCGTTTAGTCCGTCGAGGATCAAGCTGAAGCAAGGATCGGTCGTGGAGTTCGTGATAACCAGCGAAGACACTGATCACGGGTTTCGTATTCCGGGCGCAGGCATCGACGCCGCAGTACCCCAACAAGGAAAAGGCGAACTTCGAATACGATTCGTCGCCCGCGAGAAAGGCAAGTTCCCATTTGAATGTTCACGAGCGTGCGGCGCAGGACACAATTTGATGCGCGGTCTGATCGTTGTCGAGTAGGGCCACCATGAAGCAAGCGGTATTCGTCTTTTTCGGTTTGCTGGCGCTTCATCTCGCCGGTGAACAGCAGGCCATTCCGGGCGGCCCGTTAGTTGGTATTACGTCGCGCGAGCTTGAACTCTTCCGGATGGGTAGGGAAGATTTCCTTGAGGTGGAAACTGCGGAAGAAGGGCTTGGACCGCTGTTCAACGGGCTCTCCTGCGCGCAGTGTCACAACATCCCGGCGGTGGGCGGAACCGGCACAATGGTGGAACTACGAGCCGGCTACAAGGACGAGGATGGCAAGTTTCACGCGCCGACCGGAGGCACCTTGATGCATCTGTTCTCCGTGCCGCCGCATGATTGCCAGGTGTCGGTTTACGAAGAGGCAAATGTCATCGCCAAGCGCATCTCGATTCCATTATTTGGAGCTGGATTAGTGGAGGCGATTCCTGATGAAACGATCCTCGCGCTGGCGGATCCGGACGACCGCGATGGCGACGGCATCCGTGGCCGCGCTGCGATTGTCGAGGACGCAGCGAGCGGCGAGAAACGAGTGGGGAGATTCGGTTGGAAATCGCAGCATGCGACCTTGCTGGTCTTTGCGTCGGACGCTTATGTGAATGAGATGGGAATTACAAACGATGTTTTCCAGAAGGAAGGACTCGGCAATATAGGCGCGGAGAAGGCGGGGGCTCTTCCGTGTCAGGCTTCGGTGAGTCCTGAGGATGTTCGCGATCGCCGGACGGGGATGCGTGGAATCGATAATTTTGCCAACTTCTTAAAGCTTCTGGCTCCGCCTGCACGCGGCGGCGTCAGTGAAGCGGCCCTTCGCGGAGAACGAGTATTCGCCGATGTCGGCTGCGCTGGTTGCCATCGGCCGCAGATGCAAACCGGCCCGAGCGCCAATCCACTGTTTCATCGTAAGGCCGTTCCTCTTTTTTCTGACCTGCTGCTGCACGATGTCGGGACGGGAGACGGAATCGAGCAGGCCGACGCTAAGGACAATGAAGTTCGCACGCCGGCCCTTTGGGGACTTCGCTTCCGCCGACCATTGCTTCACGATGGCGCGGCATCGACGCCGGAACAAGCCATTCTGATGCACGGAGGTGAAGCCGGACGCGTGACTGAGCGATTTCGCCAACTGCCGCAAGAGCAGAAGCGTGAATTGCTGGAGTTCTTAAAAAGCTTGTGAAGCGAAGCTACTCGCCGCTTGTGTCCACTTCATGCAACGGATTTTCAAACTTCGTCGCATGGTGGATGAATACTAGATTGACGTCGCCGATGGGGCCGTTACGTTGCTTGGCGACAATCAGTTTTGCGTGGCCTTTCAGATCTTCGCGGTCCCGGTTGTAGACTTCCTCGCGATAGATAAACATCACGAGATCGGCGTCCTGCTCGATCGAGCCTGATTCTCGGAGATCGCTTAATTGGGGGCGATGATCGCCGGGCCGCGTTTCCGGAGCTCGGCTCAACTGCGAAAGCACGAGGAAGGGAACGCGCATTTCCTTCGCCATGAGCTTCAAGCCTCGCGAGATTGCGCTGACTTCCTGGTTCCGGTTCTCCGAACGTCCGCGCGAACTCATGAGTTGCAGATAGTCGATGATGACCAGGCCCAAGCCTTGCTCAGCCTTCAGGCGTCGGAGCTTGGCATGCACGTCCATCAGGTTCGTGCCGGATGTGTCGTCGAGGTAAAGAGGAGCCTGTACCAGACGTCCCAATTCCATCTGGAGCCGGCGACGTTCGTCTTGATTCAGGTAACCGGCGCGAAACTTCTGCTGATCGACCAGCGCGGCCGCGCACATCATACGCGTCAGCAGCGAATCGGCTG
>DASQLD010000445.1:0-2666 GCA_035630195.1 Bryobacteraceae bacterium | reverse complement strand
GTTCACGACCTTTGGAGTGGAGTTAAAGACGGTTTCGATAGGGGTTTTACCCGGAATGCGAAGCACCGCGCGCGTCTTGACGCTTACGGGATAACGGGGCGTGAAAGTGAGATCACCGTCTTGAATGGCGTAGGAGCCCAGGACGGCAGGTGTATCGCGACTGGTCCCTGCGTGGACTGCGAACAAAGAAGACCAGCCGCCCTCCGGCTCAACACCGGGAGGCGGCCAACCTGCAACACGAAACACTTTTCCATCGAAACGGATTTCGATGCTCGATTGCGCGCATGCAATGAATGGCGCTACGAGAATGAACCGCCGGCTCAGCAAAGTAAGCGCCTAGGGCAGCGGGACAGTTTTCAAGTTCATCGAGCCCGCATCGGCGATCAACATCAGCGCGGTTGTGTCGTTGAACTTGTCAAGCTGCTGCACGCCCTGGAACTGCGAAAGTGTCTCGTACGGCACTCCCTGTTTCTCTGTCTGGGCGGTGATGGGCGTGTAGCTGTCGAGTTTCTCCGCGGGCAGCTTCATGACGCCACGGCTACTGTTGGCCATAAGGAAGTAATCTTTGCCGTCCTTCTTGTAAACGATCATGTCGAGCGGACGATTGCGGTTGCCGAGCTCGGCAATCGTCGTGCCCTTCACTTTGTTGCCTGGTTTCAATTCGGAGACGGGGATGCGAACAAGCGGCGTGCACGTATAGGCCGCCAGAATGTGCGGCTTCTTGTCGATGTCGTAATTGACGAAGGTTCGCACGGGAGCATTTGTTTCGAACCGTCCATGAGCTCCATGAAAGATTTCAATGCTGGAGCCCTTGTCTGCTTCCTTGAAAGGATAGGGAATCGATCGGAGACTTGAGGAGAACTCCTCATTCGACAAGCCTGCGATAACTACTTTTCCATCCACAAAACCAAGATCGGTGATCGTCTCGAGGCGTACGCTTTGGCCGCGGCGGTCCTTGGCATCGGCGGAAGGCGCATCCGGAAGACTCACGCGATCGAACTTGATGTTCTCAAGCGAAACTTCCGTCAGCTTTCCGGTCCCATCGGCACGCAGGATTACTGGTGTGGCTTCGGGACCCCGCGCTACCGACAAGTAGATGTTCTTGGAGATCGGATTAACGGCTATGTCCTGAATCTTGATCTGGTCAGGCGCTGAGCCCAGCAGAGCGGCGACCTTCTCATTGATCCCTTTAATATCGACGGCTTCCCCCTCTCGGGCCTTGCGGTCGGCGGTATCCAAAACCCAGACGGCAGCGCCGGCAGAATCGCCGACGAACAGGACGCCTTCCGGCCCAAATGCCAGTGGTCCCGCCGATTTCAATTCTGCTTTACCCGATTCGAGTTGTGCGGAGCTTACCGCACCAAATACAACCGCGAGGAACATTGCGGCTGCTATGCGCATTCGAAGTCTCATGCTTGCTTCTCCTTACCTGAAATGAATGGCGGTCCAGTCAGAAGGCGGTTCTCGCCGTACAGTGGTTACGGGTGGGCTTGGAGGAGGCGACGGGGCTGTCACCTGAGGATAAAGTCCGCTCCACGAGAAGTCGAGCCAATATCATTAATCTTACAGCCGGCATAGTAACCCACACTGAGGTGGTGCATCTTACTAACAGGAGCTTCGTGATGCCTCAACTCCTTGAACGCGCAGAGGGACTGACGACAGCTCAGGCGCCTTTTGTCTTAGCGGCCCAGGAACGGGGTGAGCTGTATATCCGGCAACCCTACGAGCTTTATTCGGAAGAGAATCACGAGACGTGGCGCCGGTTATATTCGCGGATGGTCCCACGTTGGGAGCGCTACGCCAACGAGCAATTCCTAGCGGGCGTCCATTCCTTGTGCCTGAACCCCGACCGCCTTCCCAGGCTCGAGGAGGTCAACCGATTTCTATGTCCGTTGACAGGTTTTCGAGCGAAGGCGGTCAGCGGCTATGTTCCGGCGTATGTTTTCTTTGACTGCTTGCGCAACCGGGAATTTCCCACCACGGTTACGATCCGTCCGGCAGATCATCTCGACTATCTTCCCGAGCCCGATATTTTCCACGACATCAGTGGCCACGTTCCCATGCATACCGATCGCGCGTTCGCCGATACATTGGTGCGATTTGGAGAATGTGCGCATACGGCGGCGGAACGAGTCCTCTCCATCCGGAACGAGGCGTTGCGCTTACAGGGGCTCACGAGCATTCTTCGAGCGATGGCGCGATTCTTCTGGTTCACGATCGAGTTCGGTTTGATGAACACGCGCAAAGGATTGCGCGCCTATGGCAGCGGATTGCTCAGCTCATTCGGGGAGCTCGAACACAGTATGTCTTCCGCTGAAGTCCAGCGCTACCCCATCCAACTCGAATGGGCGATCAATCAACCCTTCGAGATCAATCATTACCAGCCGCTTTTGTTTGTCGTCGATGGATTTGACCATTTGTTCTCGCTGGTAGACAAGCTGGAAGGATGGATGAAGGCAGGTCGGTTGGACAACGTAGCGGCGGGCGAACCTGGCGTAAGTGAGGCGGACCTACGAAGTTTCCTGGAGCTTCACAAAGGGGACTGAGGAGTGTCCCCTTTGTTGCTATTAAAGACCTAGTTAGGAAGGATCTGATAGGTAGTCGTTCCGGCTACGCGGACTTTACTATACACATCTACCCAGCCCTTATGAGCATCGGCCGTGCCA
>DASQLD010000444.1:0-4810 GCA_035630195.1 Bryobacteraceae bacterium | reverse complement strand
GCGATGTGTTGATGCTGAAGGCTCGCCTGAACCTTGATCTCGCGCATGAAGCGGTCGGCGAGGTCCGGATCTCCCGCCAGATTCGGCAGAAGAACTTTCATGGCTTCCACGCGCTCGGAGATAATGTTCCGAACTTTATAAACTTTGCCCATCCCACCGGCGCCTAAGACGTCGATGATCTGGTAATCGCCTACGCGATCTCCGATGTTGTGGGCCACGAGGGCGCCTCCCTAATTTTTAACGGCGTCCCCGACGTTCACAGCGCCCGCGCCGTTGAAGTTCCCGACGGCAGAGCTTTCGTCAACCTCAGTAATCGTAACGTCACCCAATGCTTCTTCCACCCGGCGGATGACTTTGCCAGTCGCGGGATCTCGAATTTCACGACCCACTCGGGAGACTTTGAGCGTGTCGCCCACCTTTACGCCACCTCGGCTGCCGACATTGAGCACTAGAGTCTTACCCGAGACATCAGCGACCAAGCCGTTAACGGCTGTTACGGTTGTGGGAAGACGAGCTGCGTTGCCATCGAGTTCGGTGGCCAACTTCTGGGTGGCCGCATTCACGGCTTCGCCAAGGACGGTGTCCGCAAAGTTCGAGCTGGTCATGTCTACAAGCCCAGCAGCAGCCGATCCGGCGCCTCCGCCCGATCCGATCAGGCTGGTACCGGTTCGTGTGGACTCGCCCGCGCCGCTAGCGACCGCCAGAATTTCACCTGTATTTACGCTCACAAGACGCGCGCTTAATCCAACAACCGCCTTTGCCTTCTTTGCGCCGACGCCGCCGAGGCCGTACTTGCTCATTTGGCTGCCAAACACCGAACCGCCCACGTTCGTGTTCTTGTCATCACGCCCAAATTGCGTAATGGAGCCCATGACGATCGCATCGGCCCCGATCAGGCGTCCGATTTTGGCCGCAGTCGTTGAGTCGGCGCGATCGCTATTTGAAAAATTCTGCTCAGCCACGATCTTGTCGATCGCTTTGCGCTCGATCACGCGATACTGACCTGACTTCACCAGTTTCTCTACCAACAGGTCCGCGACACCCTTACCGACATCCTGATTCGTACCGAAAATAGCCGCAACACCACTCTGAACCGTCGAGTAGTCAAAATTCAAGATCGCTACCGCTTTCTTATCGGCTCCAAACGCGAGACTGGCTAGTGAGAGTAAGGCGAAAACTGCAAAGATTTTACGCATGTCGGCAACACCTCCGAGGATTGCGACCCACTAATTATATCGGCAACCCTGTCATATGTAATACGCGTTTTTCCGATTCGTTTTCGCTCATATGGCAAAGTGACGTTTACCGTACCAGGCCGTCCTATAATGAACCAAATCCCCCTTTGTCCCCATAGGAGCTCTATATGGATCCGCGCCACGTACACGCGGAACTCGATCGCATCCTCCGGAGTCCTGGATTCATCCATGCCGGACGCATGTCCCGCTTCTTGCGCTGTGTCGTCGAGCGGGCCCTCTCAGGACGCGGCGAGGAGGTCAAGGAGTACCTGATCGGAGTAGAGGTTTTCGACCGGAAGCCCGATTTTGATCCCCGGATCGACCCGATCGTCCGTGTCGAGGCCAGGCGTTTGCGCGGCAAGCTCGAAGAATTCTACGAGAGGGATGGCGCAGACGCGCAGGTCATCATCGAACTGCCCAAGGGCGCCTACGTCCCGTCGTTCCGCCTCCCTGGAACTTTCGCGCGATCGGGCGAGACCCGCGAAAAAACCAGCAGCGTCGCGGTCCTCCCTATCACGAACATCAGCGGTAACCCCGAGAGTGACTACCTTTGCGATGGCATCACGCAGCAGATCATTCACGCGCTGACGAAGGCCAGCGGGCTGCGCGTGGTCGCTTGGCAAACCGCCGCGCGATTCACAGCCCGGGAGACCGATGCAACTGTGGTGGGCCGTCAACTGGACGTATCCTATGTCCTCCGAGGCACGCTTCGAACCTCCAACGGGCGGCTAAGGCTCCTCGCCCAACTAATCGACACCGTGAGCGGAGAATACGTCTGGTCCGAGTCCTACGATCGTAGGATTGCTGACATTTTTGACATCGAGCAGGAGATCTCGGCCGCGATCGTTCGAGCCCTGCAAATACAAATCGGAGTATGTCGAAGACCTACCGCCAACCCAGAGGTTTACGGCCTTTATCTGAAGGGTCGGTACCACTGGAATAAACGGACCGACGACGGTCTCCGTCGCGCGGTGGAGCACTTTCGAGCTGCGCTCGCATTAGATCCCGAGTTCGCGCTCGGCTATGCAGGCCTGGCCGATGCGTACATTCTTATGGCCGATTACTCCGCCGATTCGTCCTCGAGCGTTGTCGGATGCGCGCGATCGGCTGCCAAGAAAGCTCTGTCTATTGACCCGACGCTCGGCGAGGCCGAAACGTCGCTCGCGCTCATCACTTCCGTCCATGACTGGGAATGGGAAGCGGCCGGTGCGCACTATCGGCGGGCGATGGAACTGAATCCCAGCTATGTTACGGCGTATCACTGGTATGGGCTCGACTACTGCGCTCTGCTAGGCCGTTTTGCCGAAGCGCGACGGGCTGCGGAAATCGCCATACAACTGGATCCGCTAACTTCAATCGTGCGAGAGTCGACTGGACATCTTTACCTGCTGGAGCGTAACTTCGTTCGGGCTGAAGAAGAATATCGGGAACTGATCGCCTTTGACCCAACTTTCTACAAAGCTTGGAGTTCGCTCGGCCGCGTAATGTTCTTCCAGGGTAGGTATACCGAAGCACTCGAACTGCTGCTCAAGGCAAGGGCTCTGGCTGGAAATGTTCCGAGCCTGCTCGGTGTTTTGGGCCAGACGTACGCCCAATGCGGGCAACCTGAGAAAGCTCGGCCATCTTAGGCGAGATGAACGAAATGGCGCAATGGCGATTCGTCCCGATGTTGGCGAGAGCCGTGATCTACCTGGGTCTTGGTGACGAAGAAGCCGCGCTTGACCACCTCAAAATTGCGTATGGCCAGCGGGAGCTACCGCTGGCCAATCTCGGAATACACCCCCTGTGGGATCCATTGCGTAAACACGCCGCTTTTAAGGAACTGCTTGGAAAGATTGGCTTACAGGCGCTTGCTTAACACGCCTGTATAATTGCGTTGCTTCCGTGCTGCGACCCATTGCTTCATAAAGCTTCGCAAGTCTCATCCGGATCGCGAAGGTTTGCGGATCATCTTCACCCAGAGCTGCGACCGTGATCTCTTCTGACCGCTTGTAATACGCCAGCGCAGCCGCCTTACGATCACGCTCGAGAGAGAAGTCACCCAAGTTGGTCAACGGCTTCGCGGCTTCGGGACTCTTGTGCTTCTCGAGTATGTCTATGGCACGGCGATAAAGCGGTTCAGCCTCTACATACCGCTGCTCGAATCGATACACCTGAGCCATGTTGTTCAAAGCCACTGCAGTGTTGGGGTGTTCTGCGCCGAGACTGCCTTCCCAAATCCTAAGAGCGCGCTCGGCCAAAGGCTCGGCGTCGTTGTAGCGACCCTGCTCCAGATACAGCGATGCAAGCGCGGTCAGAGTCGCAGCGACATATGGGTGATTCTCGCCAAAGACGCGCTCCCGAATCGCAAGCGAACGCCGATGAAAATTCCCCGCCTCGCGTGCCCGGCCGGTCATCTGCAATATGGCTGCATATGCGTGAAGGCTGTGACTAAGACGCGCATCGTCGGACTTGAATAGCTTTTCTGAGATCTTCATAGCCTGCGCGGCGACGTCTTCCGCCTCCTGATAACGCCCCGTAACTCGATATGCTTCCGACCAGTTAATCAAACAGGTCACAAGTTCCGGACTTTGCGTTCCGTATGCGTCTCGGATGACGGACTCCGCTTCGCCAAACGTATCAATCGCGAGATTGTAACGACCCACCTTGCGGTAGAGCGTTGCCAGATTACTGAGTGTCACGCCAAGACGGCCCTTCACGCCCGCCGCGCGCCATCCTTCCGCAGCCTTGCGGTACATCAGTTCCGCTTCGCTGTACTTACCAACTTCGTAGTAATGGGCCGCGAGGTTATTGAGCGCCTGCGCATAGCGGGCATCTCTTCTGCCCGACGCATCTGCTTCCTCAATTGCTTTTTCGTACAACGGACGCGCCTCTGCATACTTCCCCTGTTCCTGAAGCCTGTTCGCCATACGCATGCGCTCGTCCCAGGCATCTTGACCAAGAACGAAGGCTACTGTGAATGCCGCGAGAAAAGCATGTTTTTTCATAGCGCTAGAATGCGCTTTTCAGGGTCGGCAAAGGCAGTAGGATGACGTAACCTTACGGTCGGGTCTTACCGTAAGAAGATGCTCGATTTCGGTCCGACGTTCGGAAACCAGCAAACTCCGAAAGCGTTCCGCCGGGCATTCGCGAGACGACGCGAAACTGACCTCGCAAGTGCTCAGAGGCGAGGCGCAGAGTCCACCTGCTGCGTGGGAATCGCCCGGTTTGCGACGGCGGCCATGGCGACCGGTTGTGGCTGCGAAACGAAGCCAGTTTGGGAACGGTCAGGTTGGGAACGCGACGTGTGGTATTCCAGGGCGGCCAACTCGAACTGGGCTTGCGCTTCGGCAGCTATTCGCTCTTTCTGCATCTGCTCCAACTTGGTCATGGCGCGGTAGTAAGCGCGCTCGATCGACGTGATGTAGCGAGTGAGGCGACCAATTTCCTTTGGCTTTTCGATAAACGCTGTTGCGAGAGCGGCATCGCAATCGGGATCGTCGCCGGCCAGTTTTTTGAGGATCAGCGTTTCGTGGCGGCGCGCGCGGAGGAGGCGCCAGGACGCCGCTGCGAGTTCTTCGGCAGCAGGGCCTCAA
>DASQLD010000443.1:0-6109 GCA_035630195.1 Bryobacteraceae bacterium | reverse complement strand
CACGTTAAGCTCACGGTCTGAGACGGCAATCATGAGGGGATCACCTGGCAGCGCAACGTCAGATCGTCGTTCTCCGCTCTTCGCAAAGATGTATGCCCTGCCACCGCTAACGGCCACAAATGTCTCGCCGCTCGGGCTAGGTGTGATCCAGGTCACTTCTGAAATCCCAAGACTGCTAACCGTCCCGTCGGTCAGATCGATACGAACTAACAATCCGCTCGCGTCGACAGCGGCCGCGATACTCTTTCCGGGAAGCACAACCGCTTGCTGGAGATCTGCGACCAAAGGATTGCTCAACTGAGCCGCGCCGGCGAGCCCGAGTACTTTGCGAACAGCGCCAGCAGTGGAAATGTAGCCCAAGCTCGGTCCTTGAACTCCGGGATCTGCGAGGAGGCAGCTACTCAAACCGGCTAAAAGAAGGACGTATTTCACTGCGGTCCTCCAACCGATGGAGTACCGGGCACGATCACGGTAGGGCTTCCACCCGATCCTCCACTATTTCCGTTTCCGTCGCCACCACGAGTCGCGACGACTGCGCCGGCAGCAACCGCTCCGCCCGCGATCGCGAGAATTGCAATCAATTTCGCCGAAATACCGGTCGCTGCAGCGGCGGTAATTGCGTTCGTCTGGCTAATAATTGCGCTATCGGTGCGTCCTTGATGGGAAGCATTTACGCGTATTTCGTATTGGCCATTCACATTATTCGGGCGCAATCCCCGCGCAACAGCTCGCCCTTGTGTATCGGTAGTGATGGTCAGGCTACGAGCGCCATTCGCAAAGGTTGCACCGGCTCCCTGATTCGGCAACAGGAACGTAACTGCGGCCCCAGCGACAGGTCGCCGGTTCTCATCTTCCACTTGGACGAGAGGCTCTCGAGTGACTCGCTGCCGGACGTTGTTGATGGCGCCGTCGCCTTCAACGATCGCGATGCGAATCTTACCTGGCGCGGCTGGATCCTGCGCGCTCAAAGGTATCGATGATGCCAGAACTGCGCACAAAAGCACTACGGAAACGCAACGGCTTCGCACGGCGGCCTCCTGATGTAAGTAGCCAGTATACCCATGGGGTTCGTCGATGGACTAGTACTAAGATGAATACCTTACTGAAATTGAGGGCTAAACAAATTGCTAAAATGTGACGACAAGCGAATAATAAGCCAGATCAACCCAACGTACTGGCGTGGAGGAATTACGATGCGCAGTTCTTTAGTCTGGGGTCTCGGGCTTCTGCTAGCCACGACAATGGTGGCGCAAGATCAACCACAATTGAAAGCTCGCGAACTGTTTTACACTCCCATAACGGAAGCGAATTCCACACCAGCACCGACGAAGGAAACACCCACTAAGACCGCGACGAAAGCTGTCAAACCCAAGCCAACCCGGCCGACTTCAGGTGACGCAACATATCAGGCTTCAAAGAAAACAACTACGACGCTCCCGGATGGCACACGAGTCCAAGATGCGTCCGCCGTGTCTGAGGAAATAGTAGGTCCGCCTCTCGCCCTCAAGTACCGGTTGTTGAAACGGACGCTCGAAGGCAGGTACGACGAAGTCGATACGGATACAGTCTTCCGGTCGGGTGACAAGATTCGTGTCTCGGTAGAAGCGAACGACAACGGATACCTCTACATCGTTCAGCAGGGCTCCAGCAAGACCTGGAACCTGTTATTTCCAAACGAGGAGACGGAAAGCGGCAGCAATCGGATCCAGAGGAATCGTGAATATGACCTCCCCGGAGGTGGGCGATTCACCTTTGACGAGCAGCCAGGAGCCGAACGGCTCTTTATCGTTTTGACCCGGCAGCCTGAAGCTGATCTGGAAAAGCTGATTTATTCGCTGAGTCAAGGCGGCGGGACCAAACCCGCGTCGGCTCCGAACACGCAAGAGAAGCCGAAGATGATGATCGCGCAGAGCCGGATCGACGATGCTTTGATTGATCGGCTGCGTGGAAGAGTTCTCGCTCGCGACTTGGTATTTGAAAAGGTCAACGACGACGCGCCGGTAACTACATCAAGCGGAACTCGTCGCGAGAAAGCCCTCTACGTTGCTACGCTCGACCGCACGGCGGGAGCCCGAGTCGTTGTGGATCTCACGCTAAAACATCAGTAAGACGGAGTATTCATGCGATTTTTCGCGTTATTGATTTTCGCGCTCGTGGTCTTCGCCGAGCAATCGAAGATTTCACAGCAAGGCGCTCATAGGATGGAGATTACCCTGGAGCGGTTCGAATCGGGAACGTGGAAAATCATCGATCCCAATCTGGTTCTCGACAAAAACGACAAAATACGGTTTAAATTCAAGGCGAACTTCGCCGGCTTTCTTTACGTGACGAACCAGAGCACCTCGGCGACTAGTTCGCTTTTGTTTCCACGCGTTGATACAGGATCGAACAATAAGATCATTGCAAATCGGGAGTACGTGGTCCCGACAACGAAAGGCGCGTTCCGGGTGGATGGACCCGCGGGATACGATGTTGTCGCATGGATGATTTCGCCGGTTGCTTTGGGTCGACCCGAAGCGCCGCCGGTCGCTTCGATGCCCCCTGCGAATATGACACCCCGCTGCGATGACACGCTGTTTAAAGCTCGCGGCGCCTGTCTCGACAGTTCGGCTGGACCGCAGGCAGCAAAAAAGGCAGAGACATCGGAAGAACTCGTGTTTATCCGCGAAAAAGACTCGTCCGTAATCTCATCCACGGCTCCTTTGAAAGCGCCTCTGGTGTACGAGTTCCATCTGGCCCATAGGTAGCTTATGAAAGTTCTGCGATTTTCGCTGGGTGTGGCGTTGGCTTCGCTTCTGTCTGCGCAAGCGCCAAGCCCGCAAGTTCCAAAAGTCAAAGAGCGCGACCTGAAGATGGAGCGTGAGGATGGCCGGCTCCCGACTACGAGTTCTACTAAGCCTTCGATTCCTCGTAGTTATGCGCTGGTAGTTGGGATCGCCAAGTACGAAAAGCTGCCGGAGTCGGGCCAACTGCAGTTTTCCGAGCGTGACGCCGAAGCGATTTATTCTGCCCTTATCAGCCCTGAGGGTGGCAATTTTCGTGCTGAAAATGTCCGGCGACTGATCGGCCCGCGCGCCAATTTAGCTAATCTGCGCCGCGAAATTCTCGAGTGGCTGCCGAGTGTCGCCAAAGATGACGACCGGGTGCTCATCTATTTCGCCGGGCACGGCTTCGTCTCCGATGGTAAGGCGTATCTTGCGCCTTCCGATATCGATCCCAAGAACATCAAGGGCACCGGATTTCCGATGGACACCCTGGGGGAAGCGATGGCGCGCAACATCAAAGGCAAGTGGAAGGTGCTACTGACTGACTCGTGCCATAGCGGATCGATCATGCCGCCTGCCGACGCCGCGACCATGAATACGAGTCTCAAGTCGCTCGACCGCTCATTGTTTTCTCTGACAGCGAGCCGAGATCGGGAGCAATCGTTCGAGAGCCCGGAGTGGGGCGGCGGACATGGAATTTTCACCTATTACGTCGTCAAAGGTCTTGAAGGCAGCGCCGATGAAAATCGCGACGGTATCGTCAATGCAGACGAACTGGGCGAGTACGTCCACAGCGAAGTGCGCCGAGCCACCAGTGGCCGGCAGAACCCGACTTCAGAACGCGGAAGCTTCGATCCAAACATGATGTTGGCGTATGTTCCGTCAGGCGCCGAACCTGGTAATCCTCCTCCTCCAAAAAGTGGAGCACTCGTAATCGAAGCCAACATGGATGGCGTCGAGGTATTTGTCGACGGCAAGTCCGTTGGAGTGGTGAATAGGAACGGGCCCTTGCGGTTGCCTGGCTTAATGCCTGGAGCCCACACAGTCAAGGGGGTCAAGCTTGGTTATGAGCCCGATGGTCCACGAGAAGAGATGGTGTATCCAGGCCAGGAAGGAACCGTCTCCATCAAGATCATGATCCCGAGGCGCAGGACGAAGGCTGCGGTCGACGCCTTTGAAGAGGGCATGGACGAGTACAACAAGGGATCGGCAGAACACTATAAAAAGGCCGCCGCCCATTTTCAGAGAGCATTGTCAATAGATCCCAAGTACAGCCAGGCAGCGCTCTATCTCGCGCGCACTCAGAATCTGCTCTTCGATATGGAGAAGGCTAAGCTGTACTTCAAAACTGCGATCGAGATTGACCCCGACTATCTTGAAGCGCGCTCGACTTATGGGGGAATGCTGCTCGATTTGGGCGATCTTGATGAGTCGATTCGTCAATTGAACGCGGTCGTACAACGCGACAAGAACAACTCGCTCGCTTGGGGGCTTCTTGCGCAGGCGCTATGCCGCAAGGATTCATTTTCTGAGTCGATCGACGCGGCGCGCAAAGCCATCAAGTTGAATCCGAGCAATGCGGAGGTTCACTTATGGCTTGCTGAGAGCTTGCGCCGGAGTAATCTGTTCAAGGAGTCGATCCCGGAATACGACGCTTATCTCAAACTCAGCGACTTTGATAGCAAACTGGCCGGAAAGTTGAACTATTACGTCCTCGGCTTCGTTGCCGGGATGGGCCGTAAGAAACGGGCGAATCTCAAGGATGTCTGGAAGGAGCTGCGCAGCCTAGCGTACTTCGGCCTCTGCGACAGCGAACGCCGCATCAAGAATTTCGACGCGGCGATTCAACATTGTCAGCTTGCTTTGGGATACGATCCTGGTGATCCCTATGTCCATTACGCGTTAGCATTGGCGTTCGGAAAAAAAGCCGAAGTAGACGGAACCGTCGAGTCGATTGCCGCTGCGCGCAAGCACTTCCGGGCGATGCTCGATATCAATTCCGAACTCGAAGAAGCCAAGATCGCCAAGATCAATCTTACGGCCATCGATTCTGCGCTGCAATCATCGAAATAGTTCCTAGCCTCTAACCATTCGGGAAGCTTCCGCCATCTGGCCCAGTCCACATTCGGCATGCACCGCCTGAACCGCTTTTTCAAGTCCTGAACGGGCCACGACAATAACGATCGTCAATTCACTCGATCCCTGTGCAATTGCGATGATATTGATATTCTCTCGAGAGATCGCAGTAAAGATACGGCCCGCGAGACCGGACGTACCTTGCATCCCTTCCCCGACTATCGCGAGCAGTCCAACTTCGCTGTCCACCTTGATCGGCTGCAGATAGTCGTGTTCGAGTTCTAGTTCGAACTCGCGCTCCAGCCCTTCGAGCGCTATTCGCAACTCATCCTTCCGGATCAGAAAGCAAAAATTCTGGCGATAGCTTGAGCTCGAGATCGCCAGCACTTCCGAGCCGGCGTCGGCGAGCGCATCGAAAGCGCGGCCCATAATCGCTGTGCCGTTCACCGCAGCCTTCGCCGCTTCGACGGAAACGAGCGCAACGTTCGCCATCGATGTCACGGCCCTCGGCCCAGGAGGAACTTCTCTCGTTCGCGGCACAATTCGAGTTCCCGGCGCGCTTAGGTTGAAGCTATTTTTACTCAAGACCGGGATGCCCTTCTCGACCAACGGCGCCAATGTTCGAGGATGCAGCACTTTGGCTCCGTTGTAGGCAAGTTCCGCCGCCTCTTTGTAAGTCACTTCATCGAGCACCGCCGCATCGGAGACGAGACGCGGATCGGCCGTCATGATGCCATCCACATCCGACCAGATCCAGAGCTCTTCCGCATCCAAGACGGAGGCAAGTATTGAAGCGGAGAAGTCCGAACCGCCGCGGCCCAGGGTCGTCGGCCTGCCTTCGATGTTGGCTCCATTGAACCCGGTGACAATTGGAATCGCGCCCCGCTCCACAATCGGGAGCAATCGCGCGCGCGCCTTTTCACGAGTTTCAGCCATCAAGGGCTCGGCGTTGCCGAACTCGGAATCCGTAACGATGACATCAGAAGCATTGACTGCTTCCGAAGAAACACCCATGCAATTCAGATAAGACGCAATCATCATGGCCGACAACCGCTCACCGGTGGAGATGGCTTCATCGACAGACCGGGGCGGACGCTCTCCAAGCATTAGCATGCCGTGCGCAATCCGCTGAAACTCGCCGACCAGCACTCCGATCTCGCAAATAGCTGTAGAACAGGCCGTTGCATTGAGCAGCGCGCGACACGTTTCTACATGCCTCGCTTCCAACTGTTTGAGATTCGTTTCTACTTCAACCGGGCGACCCGTTT
>DASQLD010000442.1:0-6965 GCA_035630195.1 Bryobacteraceae bacterium | reverse complement strand
GCCTTCCGCTTCTGGCCTTGCTTCCGACTTTTTCACTTCACCTTTTGGGTGAGCGCCATCCAATGAGCTTTCCAACGACATGTCCATTTCTACCAAACACTTCGCCCCTGATGCGCCCATCCCAACTGCCGCTTATCGGGTGAAAGGCCTGTCGTGCCCCCTTCCTTTTTTGCGGAACCTTCAGAGCATAAACCGCGAGTTCGCGGTGTTCGAGTGGAGTGCACCCCAAAGTAAAGGCTCCGGTATTGAATACTTTCGCGGCAAAAGGAGAACTGTAAATGAAAGAAAGTGGCAGCTGAACAGGAGAGGGAGGATACGGGCGCCTGCCGTGCCGATCAATCCAGCAGATTCGATCTTGGATACCGCGCTTACTCGTGGATCACATCGCCCTTAGGGTTTTGCAAGTTTGTAAGGTTCATCCGCAAGTCGCGGTCCGAAAACACCATCTCTCAATGCCCACTTCCGAGGCTTCCCTCAACTGCGGAGTGCGAGCGCAAAGAGACTACGTGAAGTTGCGGCGGGCGAATCGCAGGGATGCCACGATGCCCACGCCATATGCGGCGAGTAGCACGAATGCAGTTTCTGCGGAATATCGTGAATGTTCCGATCCTTCGAATGAGAATCGGGGAATCCGTTCTATGTCGGCAGATGTGAACCTTCGGGGATATATTGGGTAAAGGAACTCGCGCCAACGCGCCCGGAAACGTTCAGTAGCACTCACAAACTGCCGATATCGCTCCCCGTCGGTTCCGGCGACTTCCGTGAGCGCAAGCTGAGTCATGATGGCGGGCGAAATCCATCTCCAAAGCTTGACCTGTTGCTGCTGCTTTTCGAGTTGTTCATCGAATCGGCGCAGCACAGGAAGTACTTCGGCTTCCGCGGTGATGATCTGAATCAACGAACTCCGCGCGCGCTCGTCCATATCGATCGAGCCGCTGGGGCCTGGCAGCTGGCCGATGCGCGTCAAAGCCCTGCTCTGCGCTTCACGGGCAGCTTCCACAAGGGCTATACGGGAAGGTAATGGATGGATAGTGGAGATGACTACGTTTAAGACGGAGGGAACGATTGCCACCAGTACCAGCCATATCCCCGCAAGCGTGATGGCGTTTGCCGCGGAACTCCAGCCACGCGAGTTCACCAGGGTAGCCATGCCGAGCCAAACCAGGCCGTACGCAATGACAGTCAAGGTCCAAGCAGACGCCGCAAAGGCAACGCCTTGATCGCCCCAGTGGACACCCGCCGCCAGGAATCCAGTCACGGAGAGGGTTATTGCGATCAACGCAACATAGAGAACACGCAACAGTGACTTCGCCAGAAGAAGCGACCCGAGGGTTGCCGGCTGCGCCAGCACCAGGCTTAGCGTGCCATTCTCGCGTTCTTCGGAGAGCATGTTGTAGCTGAAGGCAAATACGAGGAGCGGAAACAGGTAAACCACCACAAAGGCAAGGTCAAAACGGCCAGCCAGCAACTGCAGCGGATTCTGTAGCTCGTCGAGTTGCGCCGAGGTGTGACGTGATGATGCCGTCACGGCGGTGTAGTAGGGGTGCAGGTCGCTTTGACCAATGGCAAGGGATGCCAAATCCGAAGGCGGAAGCAGAGCCCATTGGTAACCGTACACACTGTTGACGGCTCGTGGATTGCGAGGATCGCGGAAGTAATTGGGATCGAAGTTGGCGTTTGACGATTCCAGCGCGATCAGCTGTTCCTTTACATTCTCAAGGCGAGCTTTCTGTTCGGCTGTGGCGGCAGCGATCGTTTGCTTCTGGAATTCGACCCACGTGAGTCCATTCCGAATGCCGTATCCGATCAGTAGTACCGTTAGAATCGCCAGAACCCACAGGGACCGGTCAGCCCGGAGCAGGCGCCATTCATGGAAGATCATGTGCCGGAAGTTCATTGCTCCCGCCTCAAACGGGCCTTACTCGCTCGGCCCGCCAGACGGCCAGGATAAAGCACGCGCCGAACCATGCGGCCAGCGCCGTAACGCTGACTCTCTGGTTGGCAATCACCCACCTTACATCAGGCATGGTGTAGTCGAAGTCGGGCAATGTTTCCCATAGATCACGGCCGGCAAGCGCTTGGCGGTCGCCGTAACGGACGTGGTTCATGATGTAGCCGTTCATATCGAGAGCCATGCGGGCGCGATAGCTTTCCGCGGCTTCGGCAAAATGACGCTGTTGCTGGAAATCCGTGCTCGCTAGTCCCATGGACAGCGACTGAATGGCAAGCATTGGGGCTGCCATACCGCCAACGCGATAGACCCGATCCTGCCGCTCAAAGACGGACCAGATTTCCCGGAAGTGACGGCGGTAGACTTCGGTTGAATATTTCTCGGCCTCTACAGCGACAAGGCCGTCGAAATTGAACGGCAGATCGGCAACGTTCGATACCTTGTACTGTTTGAAGAGTTCCTGTTTGCGAGACCTCCAGTATGGATCATTCGGATTGTGTCCGTCTGGACCTTCCCGAGCTTCGCGTGTGACTTTGAGGTGACTCTCTAGAGCGGAGCCGCTGGGATGGAAGCGGCCGGCGATGTCAGCCATGGCTCTTGGCGCAACCAGGCAGTTTCCGATCCAGAAGCCGAGAAGGATCACGAGCGCTAGGCGAGAACTGCTTGCCCACGCGGAGACACACAGACAAAGCAACGTCCATCCGCCGAGATACAAGAGAAAGCCCGCGCTTAGTATTGCCGCGCGGGCGATACTATCCCACGAGCCGGACGCCAACGTAATCGGCGAGATGACGATTACGCCCATCACCGTTGCCGGCGCCAGCAGCAGCGCCAAGGCCGCGCCGACTCCGAGAAATTTGCCACAAGCCAGGCTTCTCGGCTGCACACCCGCGCTCAAGACTTGTCGCAACGTCCCAGATTCCTTTTCCCCCGCAAACGAGCCGAAGGTGATCATGATGATGACCAAAGGCAGCAGAATTTCGAGGGTGGCTGATGCAGTCATCTGACCAAAACGCTCCAGCACGGTTGCGTCCTGGGCAGGTCGAAATCGCAGGTCATTTTGCCGATGAGGCTCCAGGAACAACGCGACGCCGGTAAATCGATTGATACCGGAGTCGGCGAGCGAGAGAGGGTTGCGGGGTTTGAAAGCGTAGGTGCCGTAGTGCGCCGCCTGATGAGGGTTCTTAGGTGACTGCGCTAGCCATTGTTGCCTGACGGTCTGTTTTGCGGCTTCTATCTCTGTCTGAACATCACGAAACTCCTTCCAGCCCATGAGCAGCGCCGCGATCAGCATTGCCAGCACCGCAGCCGAAGCGGCGCGAGCGCGTCCGTCGCGAACCATTTCCAGAAATTCTTTTCGGGCAATTGTCGCGATCACGACGCGGCCTTCTCCGTTCGCATGTGACCGAGATACCACTGTTCCAGATCGCTGTGGCTGATCTCACTGGTGCGCAATGTTTGCAACAGACGACCTTCGCGCATGATGCCCACTCTCGTACCGGACTCTTTGGCGCGGAACAGATCATGCGTGGCCATCAGGATGGCAACGCCGTTGTCGCTCAGTCGAGCGAGCAATTCTGAAAATTCATTGCTGGCCTTAGGATCAAGTCCAGAAGTAGGTTCATCGAGTAGCAATGCACGCGCGTCCTTTGCAGCAGCGATGGCGATACCCACTTTCTGACGCATGCCTTTTGAGTAATCACGAACACGCCGCTCGGCGACTTCTCGGGGCAACCCGGCATCCGCCAGAATCTTGAGAAGCTCCGTTTTGGCACGTTTAGCTCCATTTAGAGCGACAAAGTAGTCGAGATTTTCGACGCCGGTCAGGTTGCGATAAAGCATCACCTGTTCCGGGATGTACGCAAGGAATTTCTTGGTCTCAAGCGGCGCAGAGGTCACGTCAATGTCATTGACAAGCGCCGACCCCGAGGTTGGCTCGATGAAATTCAGAAAGAGATTGATCGTTGTCGTCTTGCCTGCGCCGTTAGCGCCGAGAAGGCAGAACACTTCTCCGGGCTCGACCTTCAAATCGAGCGAGCGCAGAGCAGTATTCCCGTTATAGACTTTGGTCAGTTGGCGCGCTTCGAGCATTGACGTTCCTAGTCAGAATTGAAGTTTCGCGCCGAACGTGAACTGGCGCGCGGGATCGACATTGGCTACGCCGCCGACCGGCTTAAGGAAAGTGGCTGCCGGGGCTGCGCCGTTGCCATACACCGTGTTGAACACATAGTAGTTCTGATTATTTAGAAGATTGTAGCCATCGGCGCGGAGTTCCATTCGAATACGCTCAGTTAAGGTTACTTGCCGAGAGAGAGACAGGTCCAACTGACGTTGCGGGGTTCCCGCAAAGGCGTTGCGGCCGAAACCGGCAGGCCGGTCTCGCACCAAACCATCCCCGTTGTTGTCCACCCCTGTCAGCGCGTTGACCGGAAGCGCGGAGGCAGCGATGAAGACTCCGGACACATGAAACGCCCATGGAAGCCGGACGCCGCCGTTCACGACGAAACGCCGACGCTGCAGAAAATCGCTGGCAGCGCGTTCCGCCCGCTGCACATCACTCCATTCTTGCGGATTGGCGCCGAGATGATCGTCAGTGATGCTATTCATCGCGGACCCCCAGTTATAACTGACACCGGCGAAGTAGCGATCCCCGAAGCGCCGTGACAGGTTGACGGTGAGGGCATGATAGTTCGCAGTGTTCCCGTTAGTCGTCATTCTCAACTCGCGTATGGCCACACCCTGATAGATCGAAACTCCTCGAGCGGAATCATACAAGGGGCGGGTGCGGTCGGCTTCCGCCACTGTCCGCATCTGTCCGGCTTGGGCCCGTACGAACTGCGATGCCGCGTTGAGGTCGTAATGCAGGAATTGTTTCACCGTCAGCGTGCGAGTCACATCGGCAGACAAGATCCAGTTGTCCGGCAACTGACGTTGGAAGCCGAGCGTGAACTGGCTCGTGTACGGGCTAAGCAGTTTGTCTCCTCTGATCACGACATTACGCGGCGCGAGGGTCAGGCCCGGCGGCGGCGTAGTGGGAGGATAGCTAAACGGGTATTGGGGAAACGCCGCACTTCCTGGAGCAATCGAGTACGTCGAGAAGGGCGCATTCGGCGCGTTCAAGAGAAATCTCTGCGTCAACCCATGGAAGAAAGGCTGATCGTAGAACAGGCCAAAACCGCCGCGAATGATTGTTGAGCCGTCACCTTTGGGGTCATAAACAAATGAGGCTCTGGGTCCAAGATTGTTGTAGTCATCGAGGAGAGACTGGTAGTCATAGCGTATGCCCAGATTCAACGTCAGTCTCGGATGTGCGCGCCAGGTGTCCTGAACGAAGCCGGCCCATTGCGTCTGTCCGTAACTCAGGTCCGCTACGCCGAATCGTTGTGTGTAGAGGGTAGGCTGACTGTCAGCCGTCGGAGCACCTCCCGGAAACGTATACGCGCCCAACACATCAAACTGCTTGTCGCGCACTTTCCTCCGGATGAAATCACCTCCGGCCTTCAGTACGTGAGTGCCCTGTTGCCAGGAGATCTGATCGGCTACTTGATACACTTCTGCCCGGTTTGAGGAGTAGGTGGCGGAGCCTTCCGTGGAGTAACCGGGTCGTGTAACAACAAGGCCGGCCACTTGCGGCGACGAACTGGAGGGAACTGCATTTACATAGCCCGCGCGCACTTCATTGACGAGAGAGCCCCACGTCTTTGTGTCCGTGACCTGGACGCCGATTGCCTGCGTAACACTCAGATTGGCAGCGCTGGGTTGTACCAAGCCTCCAACTCGGTCGTTAGGATTGGTGTTCGTGTCGCGATGGCCGTTTACACGCAACGTGAGCCAATGCGTATCGCTCCACCGATGATCGATCTTTACCATACTGAGATCATCGGTATACTTGCCAAGATAAAAGCCGCGCTGCCCGGACGAAATGAATGATCCACGTTCCTGGTCCGTGCGTTCATAGCTTCCAAAAAAATAGGTTTGGTTTTTGGCGATCGGACCACCCACCGAAGCGCCTTCCTGGAGCAACTGATTTGGGATGCGTAGGTTGGCCAAAGGTGGTCGTGCTTGCATCCCACTCGGACGAACGAGGAAGAATAGTTCTCCATGTAAAGCATCGGAGCCGGTTTTCGTCGTGGTGATCGTGAGGCCGGATGAGGTAGAGCCATGCTCGGCGGTGAACTGGTTTGTGAGTACTCGGAATTCCTGGACGGCGGATAGTGGCACTCGCTGAAGAGGAATGTTGTTGAAGAGCGTGTCGTAGTTGGTATTTCCGTCTAGCCTATGCTGTGAATCGCGGAACGTATTGGCATTGATCGCGAGGCGATACTGGTTTGATCCATCTCCTCCGAGAGCGTTTGCATTGCGGACTCGCGAGTCCAGGAGAGCGAATCGTGTGATAACACGTCCATTCGTGGGCAGTGTATTGAGAGCACGGCTGTTGATGGGAGTTGCCAGTTCAGCGGAGTCCGTGGAGATTCCGGTGACAACGGCTTCTATGTTTACGGCTTCCGACTGCTTACCAAGGCGCAGCACGATATTGAGAGAAGAGACATCGCCGGAAAGGATCGATACGCTGTGGGCTCGCCATGGATCAAAGGCTGAGGAGGACGTTGCGGTCACGCGATAATCTGAACCGGGAATTAGGCGCAGAAAGCGAAACGATCCCGTAGCGTCGGCTGTTTGCGTACCAGAGTAGCCGCTTGATTCGCTCGAGAGTTCAATGGCGACGTTCGGAATTGCTCCGCCTTGTTCATCGGTCACTGTTCCTTGCAGCGCGCCGGTCAAGGCAGTTTGGCCGTGTGATTTTAGAGCCAAAAAGCTAATCAGCAGGGTTGCACGTAACATAGACCACCCTAGCAATCTCCGTAGCACGATTCATAAATTCGTAATACTCAACGTAGCACAGCTACGCGAAGCCTGCCACGACTGCCAGGTAATACGAAGCGCAGGTCTCGGTTGGATTGCGTTCGGGGAGCGGAACTTTCCAGGGACCGAGATTCAAAATCTCGGGTGGCAG
>DASQLD010000441.1:0-15509 GCA_035630195.1 Bryobacteraceae bacterium | reverse complement strand
GCCTTCCGCTTCTGGCCTTGCTTCCGACTTTTTCACTTCACCTTTTGGGTGAGCGCCATCCAATGAGCTTTCCAACGACATGTCCATTTCTACCAAACACTTCGCCCCTGATGCGCCCATCCCAACTGCCGCTTATCGGGTTAAATATGTTGGGATCGAGAAACAACGACATTTCTATACCCGCGTGTTGTGAGCGCGAACTCGACTTCGGCAAGATTACGTGTACACCGCCGGCCTAAAATCACTTGCTTGACTGCGGACGCTGGAAACGAACGTAGTTCGAAACCGTGACGTAAAACGTCGTCAAATTGAACAATGCGAACTTCTTCCTCCCACGAGTAGTCGGGCCGTTTCGTAGTAGAACCGAGCCTCACCACTTGCATCGCGGCAACCTCAAACTGAAAGTTTCGTCTCTTCAGCGGTGACCATGACCTAATCGCGCTATACGCCTCCACGGCTGCTGTAAACGTCGTGTCGAGCTTCTTCCGGATGTCGGCTAAATCATATGTCACATGCGAAAAGCCAAAGCCGGACCTCTTTAGAGTTGCAGTGTCGAATCCGATCGCTACGCCTTGGCCCCCATCGGCGTAGCGCATCCAATGAAGCGGCTGATCGATAGCCTGCGTAAAACATGCTACATAGATCGACCAATCGGTCCCAAAGTCGTCGTAGAAAGTTCTACTCAGATTCTCGAGATACTCGCGCTGTGAAGGTACGTCAAGTGCACTCCTACCAACGCAGGCTTCGATCTCAGTTCGAAGATATGTCACTTCACGATCGTCGCCCCTGACTGATCGCACGTCATTCAACTTGAGGGTGTTCTCGCCAAGTATTTTGTGAAGCCCCGTTTCCGAAGTGGTGTAGTGGAAAAGAGTTTCAGAGATGGTCAGCGGCTCAAGAGAGCGCAATCGTCGCTCCATTATCCTACGTGCCAGAAGCTTGACTTCCGCTACTGACATGCCAGCAGCACTCTTCCGACCATGTTTCACGATGCAGATTGTACAACGCCTGTGACACGCGCCCTCCGCCGTCACAACTTAGACAGCAAGAAAGTGACGAGATTCAGTGGCACGGAGTTCGCCGCAATCCAGTGAGTTCGCTTCGCAAACGTGCGGCCGATCGCCTCGGAGAATTCGGTGATGGCAGCACCCAAGGCTAAACGCTTTCGCGATACGGGTTATGCAGCCTTTACGACGGAACTCGGCGGTAGAGGCGGCGGTGGTGGTCGGCAGTGCATTTCTTCATACTGGCAGTCGCCTCAACGAACTCGGGTGTCCGTTGTGGATATGTGGGCGGATTGCATCTTGCCCAGGGCGTCATCAAATCACATTTCTCACAAGTGTACACATCAGCGGAATGCGCGTTATACGACCGAGTGAATTACTTCCGTATAGCCGTATAGCCCGTCGCTCGGGAACAATCGCGCATCGTCGCCGGGAACTTAATTAGAGTACGCTGACTAAATGACTCGCCGCGACCTAGCCAAGACTGCTCTGGGCTCTGCTATGCTCTCCCCCCTGCACTCACAACGGCCGGCGGCATCGCAGGCGAAGGTGCGGGGCGTCGGAACCACAAAACCCAATATCGTCCTAATGCTCACGGACAATCTCGGCTTTGGCGAACTCGGCGTCTACGGCGGCGGTATCCTTCGAGGTGCCCCTACTCCGCGCATCGACAAACTTGCCAGCGAGGGTATGCGGCTACTGAATTTCAACGTCGAGGCGCAGTGCACTCCATCGCGGTCGGCGCTAATGACAGGCCGTTATCCCATCCGATCTGGCACCCACAGTGTTCCAAGAGGCGGCGTTCATGAAGGGCTGACGCTGTGGGAGGTTACGCTGGCACAACTCCTCTCAGCGCAAGGGTATGCCACTGGAATTTGGGGCAAGTGGCATCTGGGCAGCGCCCAAGCACGGCTTCCGACAAATCGCGGCTTCGATGAGTGGTACGGTATCCCGCGAACTTACAGCGAGGCCTTCTGGCCGGCTCTGAACGACACCCATTCTGTCTGGCCGTCCGTTGGTTCAATACAAGGCTGGGACCCAAAGATGGTCCCAGCTCAACCTATCTACGAGGCCCGCAAGGGTGAAATGCCCCGGAAGGTAGGGGAACTAAACCTGGATCAGCGGCTATCGATGGAAAAGGAAATCACGACGCGCGCTATCTCCTTCATCAGGAGGAACGCGAGCGAGAGCAAGCCGTTTTTTGCCTATATACCATTCTCGTTAATTCATCAGCCGGCATTGCCGAATCCCGAGTTCGCAGGCAAGACGGGAAATGGCGCTTGGGCTGACTGCCTAGCCGAGATGGACTATCGGGCAGGCCAGATCCTCGACGTGATCAAAGAAGCGGGTATTGAAGACAGTACGGTCGTCATTTTCACCAGTGATAACGGTCCGGAGGCAACCCACCCCTGGGAGGGCGACAGTGGTCCATGGCGTGGTACGTATTTCACTGCAATGGAGGCCTCGCTACGCGCGCCATTCATCATCCGCTGGCCGGGCAAGATTCCCGCTGGTGGGGTAAACAACGAGATTGTACACATCGTTGATCTATTCACGACGCTTGCCCACATCGGAGGAGCTGAAACCCCGAAAGACCGAGCCATTGACGGTGTCGATCAACTGGAGTTTTTCCTTGGCAAACAGGAAAAGTCAAATCGCGAGGGGTTCGTCGCCTACGTGTCTGATCGGCTCCACGCGGTGAAATGGCGGAACTGGAAAATGCACCTCATTTGGCAGGTCAACATGTACGATCCACCCCTAAAACTGCCGTTGCCGAAAATAGTCAACCTGCTCACGGACCTTAAGGAAGAGCGTGATTTGCTGGTCCACGCCAATTGGGTTGCCCACCCGATGACGAAACTCATAAATGAACTTGAGGAGAGCTTGAAGAAGTATCCCCCGATTGCGATGGGTACGCCGGATCCTTATAGTCCTCCCAAGCGAGGGACATAGCTCGATCACGGGAGTTGTGTTCCCCAAAAACACAGCACGCCGCACACTTAAGCCGCGATCCGTCCCGAATCGTCGACCAGCTCTACGGTTCAGCCGTTATACGACCAGGTGGCGTTCCTAAACCCTTGCCGACTAGCGGCGGGTAATCCGGTCTTTGGTGGGAGTTTTGCGAGTACGTCCGCCCGTTGCCGACAACCCGACCAGGTGGATTCCCGAACGAATGGGGACTATTGGCCCGTTTCCCCGCTCCAGAAGACTTCTGCCGAATCCGGAAAATCCCTACCCGATTCGGTCGCACGCCGTAAATCTCCACGCCTGAAGCGATTAGTGAAGAAAAAACAAGCCGGACGAATGAGCCCACGCGACTACGACCTCGTGCCGGCTTTCTTGTCAGCCAACGCGCCGAACAACCAGGTCCTGGCCACCTTCCAATCGCGTTTGACCGTCTCCGGCGAGATTCCCAGCACGTCCGCGGTCTCCTCCACGCTCAAGCCGCCGAAGTAGCGCAGTTCCACGACACGGCCCTTACGGGCATCGATCCTCGATAACGACTCCAGCGCTTCGTCCAGAGCGAGTACTTCGATTCCGCGGAGCTGCGTCCCCAACAGCACGTCATCGAGCGGCACGTGTACCGCATTACCGCCACGCTTGGCGTACCCACGGCCACGCGCATAGTCCACAAGAATCCTCCGGATGATCTGCGAACAGAGCGCGAGAAAATGCGCGCGGTTTTCGCAGTGAATACCACCCGCTCGAGTCAATTTGACGTAAGCCTCATTGGCTAATGCGGCCGATTCGAGGGTGTGATCGGCGGAACGCCGGGCCAGGTGCTGCCTGGCGATTCGCCGCAGCGTTGGGTAGACGCAAGCCATCAAGTGGCTCAGCGCCTGGTCATCGCCTTTGTTCCAGGCGACGAGCAACCGGCTGATGTCTCCTGAACCCTCGGCCGTCATTGTTCTGCGAATCCTGGCATAAGAGAACTTAACATGCCGATGACCCTCTTTGCCGCCGGTTCGCGGAATAGGGCCAGGAGGATCTTGATCGTGACGAAACTTCCAGGAATATTAACGCCAGCGTTAATTGCCATTGCTCTGATGGCAAGTTCAGCGCCGGCTCAGGAACGCGAGTGGGACCGCTTTGGAGGGCCCAGGAAAGAAATCTCCATTGAGGCGACCTTTACGGTGGCGTTCACAAATTCGGCCAACACAAGTAATGCCCCGATACTGCGGGACATTGGTCTTGCCTGCCATCGTTGCCGCCAACGGTGCGGGCTATTCATCATTGGGCGCATTATCCCTGGATCTCCAGAAGACTTTGGCCTCGCCGGGCGTCATGCAGGGTTGTGCGATTCTCAAGTCTCCCGATGGAGCCGCTCTCCACGCCAACTACGCGGGAACGGTCAACGGGGGTAATGGCGAAGGCACGCTCACCTTTACCGGAGGAACGGGCCGTTTCCTGGGGGCAACAGGGACCGCAAAGTTTACAGGTGTCTTCGTCGGACTCTATCCGACCCTCACGATTTTTGGAGGAGGAACCATCCCGAACATCCAGGGAATAGCTTTTTATTCAGTCAAGGGAACTGTTTTCCTGGAGAAGGAAAGCGACAAAGACTCCCGTTAGCCGCCAGATTCACGGAATCGGGATTCTGTAGAGATTCCGCTGGGTGGAGCCACGATAGAACGCGTAGACGTCCGGAGACAGACCGGGCGCCACCCCCTTTCCTCGATCTTGCGCGCGCCCGGCAGGCGAGCAATTTCCTGCTCGGAACGAAATCCGCTCGCCGGAATTGCCGGCAGAGCCTGGCCCGGTGGCAGTGGAACGACATGACTCCGCCCCTGAGGAATGAATCCGTTCAAACCACCTGCAATGGAAAAACGGCCGTCGGGCGACCACTCAATGATCCCGTTAGTCATGATGACGACCGAAGGTCCCTCCCGATTAAGCGGGAAGGCCTGTAGGGCGGTCGCGCCACCGGCCAGAGGAGCCCAGGCCACGATCCACCGGCCGTCCGGCGAAAGGGCCTGCATTATGAGAATCGGTTGTTCGACCGCTTTCCGCATTGCCGTCCCAACCTCACGAACGCGGTAAAGGGCCTGCGAACTCAGGAAGAAGATCTCGCCAGTGGGCCCGAATCTGGGTGTGCGTCCCTCCACATTTGGAATCTGCTGCGGTGGCGAGCGGCGTTCAGACGACGCCAGCCAGAGGCGCGACTTTCCCTGATCGTCCGCGACCTCCATCACGACCCGCTTGCCGTCCTTCGAGATGTCATAGTCGAGCGTCTGAAAGCCGGGCACAAGAAGCTCCGAACGTCCAGAGTCGACGTCCGCAATCCATATCTCACCGGGGATCTTTGTAAACCTGAAATCGGTTGGGGTGCCCTTCACAATCCGATAGCACAGCTTTCGACCATCGGCAGTGAATCTGGCACCCACGGCGTTGCCTTCGAGCGAGATCTGACGGTCGCCGGTCGCGCTGTGAACCCAAATAGAAACGTTCGACATGCCGACAGCGGTGACAAAGGAGCGGCCGTCGGGCATCAGGGCGATGCCCTCCTCCTCCGTTGGTCCGAAAGTCATCTGCTCCGGTTTGCCCTCGGGGAAACGCTGCCGCCACGTGTGAAAAGCTCCTTCGGTTTCGGCGGTGAGATACACCCATTTCCCATCGGGCGACCACGCGCCGAACGTGCAGGCTGCGCCGGATGGTCCAACCTGGCGGCCAGGCGAACCGCCGTTCGAGGGGACTACGCGGCACGGCGACCAAAGGTGGTCCTTGTCCATTTCCACAAGAAGCACCCATTTCCCATCCGGTGACGCGTAAGACCTGTGCGCCATGGCATGCTCGTGCGCCGGCAGATAGATATCACGCTGTCCCATGCGGCTCTCTTCGGCCGCCACGATCGCCATGTGCGGGGGCTTCTTGAACTCGGAAAAAAGCACCTGTCGCGGACCGGTCCAAATGAGCCCAGAGGCGTTCTGGAGCCATCGCTGAGGCGCGCCGCCCAACGGCGAAACGGTCCATGTGTCCCAGCCGTATCTCGGATCTACGCTCGTATAGGCGATACGCGTGCCGTCCGGCGAGAATACCGGGCTCATTTTCGCTAAGTCATCGTCGGTCAGTTGTACGGCTTGTCCGTCCGGCAGAATCTTGACGTAAATTTGACCAGGACCAAAGAATGTTGAGGGACCACGAATAAAGGTCACCATCTTTCCGTCTGCGGAGAGCGCAGGCTGGCTGACTGAATCCGGCAGTCTGGTTAATTGAACCCACTGGGAGCGGTCGGAGACGGCGGGAGGGTTCCGCGACCACATAGCAGCCCCAAGGGCCACTGTCGCCAGCGCGGCTGCTGCAATCGCGGCGAGTCGCCAGCGATTCCATCCACGCTGCGCATTCTCAATCATCCGACGCGCATCGGCAATATGGTGCGGCCGCTGGTCCGCGTCCCTTTGAAGGCAACGGCGCAACAGTTCGCGGATTTTCGCGGGCGTCCTCGCGGGCAACGCCTGCCAGTCCGGTTCCTGTTCCAACACGGCCGCGATGGTGTCCTGTAGCGTCTCTCCCTGAAAGGCCCGCTGGCCCGTGAGCAACTCGTATAACAGGCATCCGAAGGCCCAGATATCTGTCCGCTGATCGACAACTGTTCCCCGCGCCTGCTCCGGACTCATGTAGGCAGGCGTTCCAACAATGTGCCCAGCGATGGATTCCAGTCCTGTCCCGGTCGCCGTTTGCGACAGCTCCTGGCGTCCTCCCGGTCCCCAAATCGCCTTTGCGAGACCGAAGTCCAGGACTTTCACGCGACCTTGCGGCGTGACTTTGACATTGGCTGGTTTCAGATCGCGGTGAATGATTCCTGCGCGGTGCGCCGCTTCCAGCGCCTCTGCCACCTGATGCGCGTAATCGAGCACAACAGGCACAGGCATCGGTCCGCGCAGGGTCTCGCCCTCTACCAACTCCAGGACAAGACAGTCGGTCTCGCCCGAATCCTCTACGAGTTCATAAATCGCCGCGATGTTGGGATGGTTCAGCGAAGCCAACGTTCGCGCCTCGCGGCGAAAACGCGCCACTCGTTCAGGGTCGCGAGCAAACTCGGGGGGCAAGATTTTGATGGCGACATCACGGCCGAGCTTGCTGTCGTGTGCCCGATAGACTTCTCCCATGCCCCCGGCACCCAACGGCGACACGATGCGATAGGTTCCGAATTGCCGCGACAAGACAGGTAAAGAGGCCAGCGAGACCGTGATGCCCTCGATTGGGGGCACCTCCAGAAAACTCCCGGCTCGTTTTTCGTTTGACAGAAGGAACTCAACCTCGGCCCGCAAGTCGGCGTCTCCCTTACAGGCGGTGTCGAGAAACGATCTTCGAGTTTCCGGGGAACGTTCGAGCGCAGCGAGGAATAGAGCCTCCACTTTGCCCCAAAATTCCTGGTTCATGGCGATTCGTATCACTGTCTCACATTTTCGAAAGAGCCGCACGGTTTCGGCGAAGCGGAAATGCGCGATTCCGCGAGGCACACTGAACCAATTCGCAGTATCCATGGCGATATGTGGCTGCCAAGAACAGATCCTCGCTGACGGCGTAGCGTTTATTAATCCACATGTCCGTAAAGTCGCCTATGGTGAGATTGGCCCGAGACAGCATTGGCGATCCCCCAGGATAGAGGCCGTGAAGTCATTTTGGGATCGGTCAAGTTCCGGATCGCGCGTCACCCACGAGCGAACCGGGAAACAATAGAAGCGAGACTTCAAGATTGAGTTTCTGGCAGCACAGGTCGAGCACAAAATTACAAGATTCAAAACTAGCTAGATAATAGCTACAATGTGAATATGAACGTGAGCGTTACAGAAGCAAAGAACAAGCTAACCCAACTCCTGACAGCAGTCGAGAAAGGCGAGCGCGTCACCATTGAACGGCACGGCCACATCATAGCCGAGATCGTCAAGCCGTCGGCGAGAAGAATTCCAAGCTTCGGAACGCTGAAAGGTATCGTACAAATGTCTGCGAAACAGTTCCGGGAAGCGACGCGGCCCATGACAGCGGAAGAAACCAACGCGTTCTTGGAAGGGCGCTGACCATGCGAGTTCTGCTCGACACGACAGCGCTGTACGTGGCTGGCGGAGTTTCCGACTTGACGTTCACGCCAAAGGTACAGCGCTTGCTCGAGCACGCGGACACGGGACGCATCGTCAGTCCGGTTTCTTTCAGCGAAATCGCTATCAAGGCAAACCGGGGACTGACTCCACTAACCCGCGAGCACGTCAACAAGCTTATCTTCGACCTGGATCTAACCATCTTGCCATTCACCGCCGAGCATTCCTTGAGGCTGTTCGGACTTCCCGCTCATCATGCTGATCCGTTTGACCGAATTCTGATTGCGACCGCTCTTGCAGAAGATGTCCCCGTCGTCGCAAATGATCGTGAGTTCAAGAAGTACAAAGGCCTTCGAGTGATCTGGTGACGGATCTGGTGACGGGTGCCCTGGATTTCCGCTAGAGGATAGCGGCCTCTTGACGGCGTCCGGTAAAAGATCAGTTCAGCATCGTCGTTATCCGGAAGGTGGCCCGAATTACCCCTGAAGTCGGGATCGGACCTGCATCGAATCACTCGCGGTCAAGCACCAAAATCCCGAGGTCCGGATCCGCGACAAATTCCGTCAATCGAATGGCGTCGCGCCTAAGCACGAATTCGGCATCCCTTGTCGGATGGGTCCACCGTCGCAGCCACACTACTTTCGGAGGTGGTCCAAAGGTTGTTGCGAGTTCGTAGAAGTCTGCATCCGTGCTCACTATTACGAAGCCTTCTTGGTTGGCGAACGCCCAAATCTCTCCATCCGGACGTGACAATAAATCACAGTCAGCCACGTGAATCGAGCCCGGATACAGTTCAGCGAGACGCACAAACGAGCTTGCGAGACAGGTTTTCATCCAGCAGGAGCTTCACAAGGCAATGCGCCTGCCCATTCGGACAGCGAACTCATAAACGGCGCGAAAGTCATCTGATTTAAGCTCGGGATAATCGTCAAGAATCTCCCGCTCGGACATACCCGCCGCGAGCCAGCTCAAGATGTCCCAGACGGTGATGCGTAGACCGCGTATGCACGGTTGTCCGGAGCGCTTGCCCGGCTCAATCGTGATCCGCTCCATGGTTTGAGAATATCACCCCATCGCCTCAGCTCACGTGCACGGAAGCAATCCGGCAGGCGTGTACGCGCGTCTGATACATCCCCCCAAGTCGGTATCGCGATGGCAACTTCGGATAGCGCGTCATCCAGGAGCGATCCGGCGGAAACTCCAAAAACCAACCGCGACATAAAATAAGTCGATCTAGATTACAACCGATTGCGTAACGCAATCAGAAGCGCGCGGATGTGCCGCGTGAGGAAAGAAGTGGTATGGCTAAGCTCGTGTTCGGAATGAACCAGTCCCTGGATGGCTACATCGACCATATGGCGTTTGCGCCAAGCCCCACGCTCTTCCGCCACTTCATCGAGGAGGCTAAGGGGCAGGCGGGCAGTGTCTACGGTCGCCAAATGTATGAGGTCATGCGTTACTGGGACGGCGATCACCCTGAATGGAATGCAGAGGAACGCGCCTTTGCCGCGGCGTGGCGGAACCAGCCGAAATGGGTCGTCTCGCGCTCGTTGAAGTCGGTCGGCCCCAACGCCAGGCTTGTTGAGGATGATCTTGAGGGCGCGATCCGCGAGCTGAAGGCCGAGCGCGCCGGAGAGATCGAAGTTGCTGGCCCGAACTTGGCGCATAGCCTCACCGAACTTGGGCTGATCGATGAGTATCGCATCTACCTGCACCCCGTCGTGCTTGGCCACGGCAAGCCATATTTCGCCGGACCCCGGCCGCCGCTGCGCCTTATGACTAGTGATCGGATTGGCGAGGATGTGATCAGGTTGACCTACGTTCCTGCTTAATCTCTAACCCGCGCAATACGGCACAGTGTCTACTCATAGCTCCACGATTGTCAGCGACTCTGTAGTTGAGCCGGATTTGTACAGAGTCGGCTTGTTGCCGTGTTGACTACGACAGCTCTTAGCAGCTGCCTGCCCGCAAGTCGCCGTTGACACGCGCCAGCAATAGCTGATCATCTGGTAAATTCGTGGTGGGCAATGGCATCTGATCTTCAAAGCGTACTCGAATCACTGCGCAATCACGAGAATGAGCTGCGGCGGCTCGGTGTGGCGCATGCCGCAGTGTTTGGTTCCGTGGCGCGCGGGGAAGCGACAGCCGAGAGCTACGTCGATGTGCTGTTGGAGCTTGACGATACGCAAGCGATCGGCATTTCGAATACGCTAGACTGAAGCTTTATATCGGCCAACTCCTCGATAGGCCGAGCGACGTTGTGAATCGCCGGACTCTCAAGCCTTTGATCCGAGCCAGTATTCTGCGCGACGCGATTCATGCCTTCTAAGAACCGGCTCAGCGACTGGCTGACATCATTGAGAATGTCGATGCGATCGAAGTCTTCACTGCTGAGCTCGATTTTAGTACTTTTCGCTTGGATCGAAAAACCGTTTACGCCGTAGTTCGAGCGTTGGAGATCATTTCAGAAGCTTCGAAACGGCTCCCTAATGATCTAATCCGTCGCTGCTGAGGAATTTCTCAGGTTGAGAGGGGATTCGCCGCAACCTGCGGAGCCTCCGACGGATTAGTCCTGACAAGTCGCTAGTGCCAAGCTTCGGAGCGCAAATGAAGGATGGCTTCGCGAGAAACGTTCTTGTGCTGCGCAACTCTGTGCGGTATTGCGCAATCGTGACGCGATGGGTCAATACCGATGAGACTGTAACCGCCCCACCCATTCACACAGGTAGAAAATATCTCTAACGGTCCATCTCCTCAAGCAGCTACAACCCAACAATACCTAGACGTCTAAATAACCACGCCACCCTCGCTCGTAAACTCGAAACAGGATGGAACGAATAGCCACAATGGACGTGCCTGCGCTCGCAAACAGCCTCTGCGCCCAGGCATTCGCCCGGAATGTCCTCGGCTTTATCCCCGACGAACTCCAGGCCCAGGTCCTCGACTGCTACGCCGATCGCGTCATCCTCAATTGCACTCGCCAATGGGGCAAGTCAACCGTCTGCGCCGCCAAGGCAGTCCACCTCGCGTACTGCGAGCCCGGCTCACTTATCCTTGTGGCCAGCCCATCTGCCCGCCAGAGTTCGGAGTTCGTTCGCAAGGCCGCGCTTTTTCTCCGCAAGCTGGCCATCAAACCGCGCGGCGATGGCGATAATGACATCTCGCTCGCTCTTCCCAACGGCTCCCGCATCGTCGGTATCCCCGGCATCGAAGCCACCGTGCGCGGATTCTCGTCGGTTTCGCTGATGCTCGTCGACGAAGCCTCCCGCGTTCCTGACGAACTCTATCGCGCCCTCCGTCCCATGCTCGCCGTTGGCGGCGGAAGCCTGTGGCTCTTGAGTACTCCATACGGCAAACGCGGCTTCTTCTACAACGAATGGGCCAATGGCGAAAATAGCTGGACCCGGTTCCGCATCCCCGCCACCGATTGCCCCCGCATTGCTGCAAGCTTCCTCGAACAGGAACGCCGGGCTCTGGGACCTCGCTACTTCGCCCAGGAATATATGTGCGAGTTCCACGCCACAAATGACGCGCTTTTCAACGAAGCTCAGGTCCGCCGAGCCATAACCGGTGACAGTGAAGATGAGTCTTATCCGAACGTCCTCAGCCGCGAGTTCTTCGTGGGCGTCGATCTTGGGCAGCGCCGGGATCGCACGGCAATTGTGGTCCTGGAGCGTGCCGTCGCTGCATCGAATCACCGCAGCCCGCTCACCTTCGCGCCGGACCACCGCACAACCATCACCGTGCGGAACTTGCAGCGCTTCCCGTTGGACACACCTTACACCGTCATCGTTGAGAGCATCCACCGCTTGGCCCAGAAACTCGCGGCATCGGCCCGATGCGCTGTGATCGTTGACGCGACCGGCGTCGGCCTTCCGATCGTCGATGCCTTGCGCGCGCCCACAGCCAGGTGGAGCCTGATGCCGGTGATCATCAGCCATGCAGACCGCGAGGCGCATGCCGACGGATTCTGGCGTGTCCCAAAGCGCGACCTCATGGCACGGTTGCAGATCGCATTCGACTTCGAGGAACTCGCAATCTCCGGCCATCTTGAGGAGCGGGAAACGCTGGTCGAGGAGCTCACCGCCATGCGCGCCACCATCCGTAGCTCAGGAAGGACTCGCTATGAAAGTCCCGGCGATCTCCACGACGACCTGGCATTAGCGTTGTCCCTTGCCTGGTGGGGTGTCGATACCCACCGCCACGGACAAGTAGGCGAATCAAAACGCCTCCTCTAGACCAGTGGGGCAGGTTTTCAACCTGCGCGGGGTTTTTAACCCCGCTCCGGCTCGCCGCCACAAACCATTCACACAAGTAGAAAATTTTCTCCAACCAACTGTAAACATAACCGCTTACCCCCCGCCACAACCACCCAGCGACCCCTGAAATTTCGAGCCCCGAGGATAAATTGGTATCAGGAATGGAACTGGTACTTCACATCCCGTGGACCCCGCGAGCAAAGCTCAGAGAGGCTGCGCCACAATCAGATCTCTGCGAGCGAACGATAGCAACACTGCAGAAGGTGATTTTCACGGCGCTGAAGCCCTTTCCTGACGCCCGCCGAGCCTTGAGCGAGGCCCTACTCCACTGGTCCAACTCAGATCAAAACAGAAACGAGGAAAGGAAAACATAAAATGCAAAACAAACTTGGTGGCCCCAAAACGCCCGAAGGCAAGGCCCGAGTCGCCCAGAACGCCGCGAAACACGGAATCACGTCCACAAAAATGTTCCTGCTGCAGCACGAGAACCCGGAACGCTGGCAGCAGATGCTCGCCGACTTCCGCGACGAATTCCAACCCGCTACGCCCTTCGAAGATCGGCTCGTAGAGGAGATTGCGTTCTGCTATTGGCGCATGCAGCGCGCGTGGGTAACCGAAACCTCCCTGCTCGATGGGGAGATGGACAAAGGCGCTGCCGAGTTCGCCGCCCAATACGAGCATGCCGACGAGGGAGTCCGGCAAGGCGCCGCTTTTCGGTCGATCTCGGATACAAGTAAGTCGTTGCCGCTCAATATCCGCTACGAAGCCCGCCTTGAGCGCGCCTACAAGCGGGCGATCAAGACTCTGGAAGAGCGCCGCGCCGTCCGAGCCGCCCGTTAGTCCGCGGTTAATACTCCCCGCTGTTAAGATTCGAAGTACTTGAGCCGTTACATTTCTGCAAGCGGGACTTGCTTATGCAGATGACGGCAATACAACCAACATTGGGAAGACCAGCCGTGGCCCATCATACGGAGGACATCGAGCGCGTATTCAATGCGCATCATGACCGTGTGTTTCGTGCGGCTTACCGAGTAACCGGCAACACATCCGACGCGGAGGACGTGTTGCAAACGGTGTTTCTCAGGCTTCTAAAGCACGGGCACACATTCGACGGTATCGATGACGCAGGGCGGTATCTTCACCGGGCAGGGGTGAACGCAGCCCTTGACCTGGTGCGATCCCGGAAAAGCGCGGCGTCGGTACCGCTGGAAGGAGTGGAACTGAATACGCTGCGCGATCCAGGTCATACGCCCTCGCAGCGGCAGGATGCATCCGAGCAGAGGGAAGTGCTCCGAGCCGCAGTGGCCCAGTTGCACCCGACGGCAGGAGAGATGTTCATCCTGCGCTACTTCGAAGGTTATGACAATGCCGAAGTTGCGCAGATGATGGACACCAGCGAAGGCACAGTGGCCGTCACTCTACATCGAACAAGAGCCCGTCTACAGAAGGAATTGGGAGGTATCAGATGAATCGCACAGAACAGAATCCCGAGGAAATGCTGGACCGGATCATCGGCGAGATCCGTGATGAGCAGATTGACGACGGGCAAGTACAGGAATCCGGCCGCAGAGTTTGGGATCGAATCGCAACTCAGCGTGCGGCGCCAGCTCGTCTGTCTACGTGTGCGGACTTTCAGGCGCTGATTCCTTCGTACAACGACGGCACGCTGTCTCCGGGACGGAGGATGCTGCTCGAAGATCATACGCGGGAATGCGCGGGATGTCGCAGGGTTCTTTTTGGAGAACCACAGCCCATCAGCAAACTCGTAGAAATGCCTATACGGCGAATGACGCGAACCAAATGGATGGCTATCGCCGCATCGGCCACCGTAGCGCTGATCGCGGGTCGTTGGGGGTACGAGCAATTCGCCCCGGCTCCCGAAGGCAGCAGGGCTACGGTCCAACTCGCCGACGGCGGTGTCTATCGGCTCGACAACGGTATGCTGCAGCCGATCTCGGCTGGTACGGAACTCGGAGCACGCGAAGTGCTCCGGACCGCAGCCGGGTCGCGAGCCGTTGTGAAGCTGATGGATGGCTCGATTGTGGAGGTTGGCGAACGCGCGGAGTTCAGTGTAACTGCGCAGCGACGGGATACCACGGTGCACCTGAGTCAGGGACCGATCATCGTGCAGGCCGCTAAACGACGCACCGGTCATCTGTATGTTGCGAGCGGCGACTCGCGGGTCGCAGTCACCGGCACTCTGTTCTCTGTGAATCGCGGCGCAAAGGGTACACGTGTCTCTGTCGTGGAAGGCGAGGTTGTCGTCGAGTACCGGCACCGGGACAACGTCCTTCATGCGGGTGATCAGCTCGCGACCCATCGTTCGATGGAAACAGTTGCCATCCAGGACGAAATCGCGTGGAGCCGCAATGCTGCAGAGCATCTGAAGACTCTGCAGGCTATGGCGGACATCAAGCAGTCTCTCGAGAAGGTCCGCATGCCCGGCATCCGGTATAGCAGCCGGCTGATGGACTTTGTTCCTGCCAACGCAGTAATGGTTTTGAGCGTACCGAATATGCGTGATGCGCTTGCGGATGCTCAGAAGTTGTTTACGAGTGAACTACAGCGCAGTGGCGCTGCGTTCGCCGATCCAGAAGCCGTCCAGTTTGTAGACCGAATCGCAAAGATCAGCGAGTATATTGGCGACGAGTTTGTCATCGCCGGAGTGCGTTCAGGTGATGGTCTGACACCCCTCGCGATTGCCGACGTGCATCGCCCGGGACTCGCGCAGTTTCTCGAAGCTGAGAAGGTCAAGAGTGGGGAAACCAAAGTGCAGATCGTAGAAGGCGCCACGCCTGTGCGATCGCGTCAGAAGGACGAACTGCTGGTAGCGATTCGGGACAATAGAATCGTCATCGGCGCCGATGAGGCTCTCGTGAACGGAGCCTTCTCGGGAGGCAGTGGTTTTGCGGCGACCGCATTTGGCCAGCGTATAGGGGACGCGTTTCGGAGCGGCACCGGTATCCTGTTCGGTGTCGATCTTCAGAACGTGATCCGCGGCGAGGCTAAGCAGCCGAGCGAGCAGGCTGTGGTGTCGAAGCTTGGAGCCGATAGCCTGCGCTACCTCATCGCAGAGCAAAAGACGTTCAACGACAAAACGCAGCACACCGCCGTGCTGACTTTCGACGGCGAACGTCACGGATTGGCATCGTGGCTCGGAGCGCCCGGACCGATGGGCGGACTGGGATTCGTGTCACCCGGTGCGCAGT
>DASQLD010000440.1:0-3465 GCA_035630195.1 Bryobacteraceae bacterium | reverse complement strand
TGGAAAGGTCGTTCTTGCCGACTGTGTTTCTGCTTGACGACGGATTTCAACATGCGCGTCTGAAACGCGATCTGGACATTGTGTTGCTGGATGGGATCGATCCTCTTGCAGGGGATGCAGTGTTTCCACTCGGCCGTTTACGCGAAAGTATGAGCGCGCTTGATCGGGCCGATGTGATTGTGATCACAAGAGCAGGTAAGCGGCGGTTCGATGGATTACTTCGGCGTCTTCCCAATCGGCCGGTCTTCTTCGCGGATGTGGACATTGCAGCATGGCATCCTGCGCGGCCTTCTCTCAATGCGGTCGCTGCGTTCAGCGGCCTCGCCAATCCTCTAACCTTCTCTGAAACACTCAAGGAAGCGGGAGCACGAGTACTGCTGAGCGAAACTTTCCGCGATCACCACCGCTTCACGACCCAGGAACTCCGTGATCTGGCGGACAAGGCCCTTCGCGTGGGAGCGAGCGCGTTGGTAACAACAGAGAAAGACTTTGTGAACCTGCCTGCTGACGCGAGGGAGATCGTGGCGCCTCTGTCTCTACATCACCTCGAGATCCGCTTAACCATGCGGAACGAAACAGATTTCCTGCGATACATCCGAGTCGACCGAAAGCTGGTCATCCGGCGTTAGCAAATCGTTTGTCACACGAAATTAACCCATGCGTAATTTACCGTTGACGAAGTACTCATAAGCTCAAAAGTGCAGAGAGGCCTTTCCTCTTAAAATAAGATTTGGACCTTCAGAGTAAAACCTCTAGACTCACCGCCAAGATCTTTCTAAAGATCATTGTAGGAGTGCTATGTGTTCTCGTGGTGGCGCTAACTGCTGTGGACGTCCTGGCGTCCAGAGTCGCTGAGCACAGTTATCATCAGACACTGAACCGTGAATTAGAGGAGAAAGGCAGGATGCTGGCCCTGCTTCTCGTGCATCGGCTCGACCGGCCTCAATTTCAGGATCTTGCAAAAGAGTCTGGCGCGCGCCTCACGTTCATTGACCGTGCCGGCACTGTCTTGAACGATTCGGAAGCAGACCCGAAATCGATGGAGAATCATGCGACGCGGTCGGAGGTCAAGGCTGCGCTGGCTGGTCGAACCGGCTCGGACATGCGGATCAGTAATACGATCGGCGCCATGTTCCTCTACGTTGCGGTCCCGGCGCGGGATGGCGCATTACGACTTGCCGTTCCAGTGAGGGATGTAAAGAGCAAAGTAGATGAGATGCGCCAGCAACTTCTCGCCGCGGTCGCTCTGGCCTTTCTCCCGGCAATCATAGTGGCCGCGTTCTTCGCGCGCTATGTCTCATCGAAATTGGCGACGATCATTGACTATGCCGGAAAACTGGCCCGGGGTGAATTTCAGGCGCGTATGAAAGGCGCAGGGCGCGATGAACTAGGTGTGCTGACAGAGCAGCTCAACGAAACCGGGGAAAAGTTGCAGGCTATATTTGAGCAACTTCAGCGCGAACATGTGGAACTCGAGAAGCTGGAGCGCGTGCGCAAAGACTTCGTTATCAATGTTTCTCATGAGCTACGCACACCGCTCGCATCGATTCAGGGCTATACGGAGACGCTACTCGACGGCGCCGTCCACGACCCGGATCACAACATCCGATTCTTGACAATCATTCGCCAGAACGCGGAGAGACTGGGACGGCTGACCGCGGACCTGATGACCTTATCGAGGCTGGAATTAAAGACAACGAAATTTCAGTTCGCGTCGTATTACATTAACGAACTGCTCGGCGACTGCTGCGATTCGGTTCGTCCGATTGCCGAAAAGAAGCATATCGACATCGTGCTGGAGCAGGACGCCCAGGGCACTGAGATCTTTTGCGATTCTGAGGCCGTTCATCAGGTGATGGGGAATCTGCTCGACAATGCGATCAAGTACACGCCCGAGGGCGGGAAGATCGTCGTGGGCACGCGCAAGGTTCAAGGCGGGAAGACGGAGATGGCCGAGATCTTCGTCCGCGACAGCGGGATGGGAATTCCTGCTGATGAGCTTCCAAGGCTGTTCGAGCGCTTCTATCGCGTCGATAAAGCGCGATCCCGGCAGATGGGTGGTACCGGTTTAGGACTCGCAATCGTCAAGCACCTGGTGCGAGCGATGGGCGGAGACGTGCGCGTGCAAAGCGAGCCCGGAAGGGGTTCGACATTTATATTCACCTTGCCGATGCATGACATCGGCTTGATGGAATTCGGCGCAATTGAACCGGAACTGACTGCCGCTGTGCCGGCGCCCCGGTTTTTCTAAACCTATTTGAGATTCTTCTGAAGCGCCTGCAGGAGTGCGCCCGCCTCGGACCCGCTTCCCGGATCGGCCACGATAAAGTATGAGCCGCTATAGACCGCCAGTCCGTCCGACTGCCGCCATTTTTGAATCAGCTCGAATGCGCTCGTCTGGCCCTTCATTCTGAAAATCTTGACGGGAACTGTCGCTGGTCCCGTGAATGTCGCCGACACGGCCTGATCAAGACCGAGCTGGCGAACCATCTCGGGAGCTTCATTCTCTGGAAGGGACGTCACTTGCGAGCGCGTCCAACTATCGACGCTCGTGGGAACCGCTTCGGTCAGCGGCCGCGATGGGCTTCCGCAACCCACCAAAACGGCCAGGAACAGTAAGAAGAGCCAGCGCATCATCTCTATAGCATCTCAGGATAGAAAGGGTCGGATGCTACCATCGACTTCATGGCGAAATTTAAGCCGGCTCGGGGCAAAAAGAGCTCCCCGGCCGCCACACGCCCGCAGGCCATTGGGTGTGTGATCCTCCTAATTATGATTTTTGTATTTATTTATTTAGTAATGTACTATGCGATTAAGCAAGGCTAGGCGTGGATGAAGAGATCAGATAGTCGCGCGCCGGACGAGATGAGACCTGTCAGCATTCGTACTGAGTACCTGCTGACTGCGGAAGGCTCTGTTGTCATCGAGGTGGGGAACACTCGAGTGCTATGCGCCGCCACTGTGGAGGAAACCGTGCCACAGTTTCTTCGCAATAGCGGTAAGGGTTGGGTGACAGCGGAATATTCGATGCTGCCCCGCGCCACAACCACTCGTACAGCTCGGGAAGCAACCAAAGGGCGTCAGTCCGGAAGAACTCTGGAGATCCAACGGCTGATAGGACGATCGCTGCGGACCGTGGTGGACCTGCAGGCTCTGGGCGAGCGCAGCATCATCGTGGATTGTGACGTGATTCAGGCCGATGGTGGAACGCGCACTGCTTCGATCACCGGCGCCTACGTTGCGCTGATGATTGCTGTCCGGAAACTGATGCAGTTCGGTACGTTGAAGAAGAACCCGATTGTCGACGCGGTCGCCGCGACCAGCGTCGGTATCGTCAATGGAACCGCGCTGCTCGATTTGAATTACGAAGAAGATTCCCGCGCAGCCGTGGACATGAATGTCGTGATGACCGGCGCCGGGAGATTCGTCGAGCTACAGGCCACCGCGGAAAAGGTTGCCTTCGAT
>DASQLD010000439.1:0-3209 GCA_035630195.1 Bryobacteraceae bacterium | reverse complement strand
GCCTTCCGCTTCTGGCCTTGCTTCCGACTTTTTCACTTCACCTTTTGGGTGAGCGCCATCCAATGAGCTTTCCAACGACATGTCCATTTCTACCAAACACTTCGCCCCTGATGCGCCCATCCCAACTGCCGCTTATCGGTTGAATAAAGATTATTCGAACTGAAAAACAAATCGCTGGCTTTCGCGTTGCCAAATGGTTCCTCCGGCCGTGACTGTAAGATGCCAAGTCTCCTGAGCTAAGGGGCGTTTGGGTCGAATCGCTGCTGAACGCAATATCGCGATGCACGTGCCTTTCTCGGCATCGCGAACGGAATGATAGAGCACTAGAGCTACGTCAGCTTGCCTCGCCAAACGTCCGAGAGTTTGCGTGGGGTCGTAGTTCGCCGGATCGGTCCAAAGATTAGAACGCTTGGCAAAGGGCGGCTCACGAAGGTCAATCGTGGATCCCTTGGCTCCCAGTTGAAAGACTGTCTGCGGGGACGCTGGTATTTCGCGGAGATCCTGGCTGTCCCGCAGGAAACGCCAGCGCCAATATCCCATTTCAGCGCAAGCGGTCCTCCGTTCGAAGGCGGCATAGAGGACGCCGGGGTCCGGCCATGCCCGGAAGCGCGAACCATAAGGCAAAGGTGGATAGCGAAACGGAGTTGCGAGCAGGTAGTGAAGCCCCGCTGCTTCCGGCGGAAGCGGTGGCTTACTCTCTTCTAGGATGCGCTCGAGGAGTTCCTGTTGGTCAGGATCGTTATTGGTGATCCGTAGGGTCGAGACGACATGCTGCGCTTCCACCGCGCGCCATCCCTTTACGGAGACGCTCGAACGGCTGGCTTCGATGCTGTCGTTAATCCACGTTGCAGACTCAATGTCAGACTGTCGCACGTGTCGCGTCCAGATACTGCATGACTCGAACGAACGATTCGATGTCGCCCAACAAGGCGGCGGGAGCGGCCGTTAACGCTTGATTATGGCTACGAAGCCACACGCGCGAGAGGGCATCACGGCCACCGGTAATCGAATCGAGCGAACGAAAAAGCCGCACGAATAATGCTCCCAGCTGCCACTCTTTCCGGTCAGGTTGCAGAAGATATCTGCCCGAAACCATCCGGGAAACGGTAGCAGCACTCACACCGAGAATGGTCGCCAGTTCGGATTGCGGAATATCTAATAATTCCGCGGATCGAAGCACGGCCGAGGTGAGTGTCTTCTGCGCGGCCGGAGAGCGTGTATCGGAAATTTGCGGCTGAGTCCTAACCAAGCGTTTCCTCTGAAATAATAATGACTCAATATTGCTATAGACGCAAGCGCCAAATGTGCCGTGTCAGCGGGATACAATGCCATTGCGCATGAAGTCATACTCGTTAGCCCTGCTTTTGGCAGGGTTTTTGCTCGCAGCAACGCCGGACCAGAACAGGAAGCAGTGGGCCGTGGTCGGTGGAGGGCCGGATGGTACGCGCTATTCCGCGCTCGACCAGATCAATCGCGGCAATGTCCACAAGCTCAAGCAGATTTGGCGCTTCGATTCCGGCGACGAGTACGAAGGGTCGGAGATCCAATGCAATCCGATCATTGTCGACGGCATACTATACGCCACGACTCCCCGTTTGCGAGTGATCGCCCTAGATGCGGCAACTGGCAAGCTTTTATGGGATTTCGATGCCCGGCGTGGCCAACCGGTCAAGGGCAAACAGCGCAATCGTGGACTGGTTTTCTGGACGGATGGCAAGGAGCGTCGTCTTTTCCTAGGAGTTGCTAACTGGCTGTATTCGATTGATGCCCGGAACGGACAGCCCGACAAAAGTTTTGGCGTAGACGGGCGTGTTGATATGCGGCTGGGGCTGGGCCGCGATCCCGAACGGCTGAGCGTACAAGCAACCAGTCCCGGCGTCATCTATCGCGACACGTTGATCCTCGGGATGCTGACATCCGAGGATCTTCCGTCGGCGCCGGGTTACATTCGCGCCTTCGATGTCCGTACCGGCAAAATCCGATGGGCTTTCCGCACGATTCCTCAACCAGGAGACTTCGGACACAACACATGGCCGAACGACGCGTGGACTTACACAGGCGGAGCGAACTCCTGGCCCGGAATGGCTCTCGACGAGCGGCGCGGGCTCGTTTTCGTACCCACGGGATCGGCTGCTTTCGATTTTTACGGCTCGAATCGACTCGGCGACAATCTGTTCGCCAACTGCCTTATTGCGCTCAATGCTGCTACAGGCGAACGCGTTTGGCACTTTCAATTTGTACGACACGATGTTTGGGACCGGGATCTTCCCGCGGCGCCGACTCTGGTGCAAGTTCGACGTAACGGCCGTCTCATCGACGCGGTCGCGCAAATTACCAAGTCGGGCCACGTTTGGGTCTTCGATCGGGAGACGGGCGCGTCTTTATTTCCGTTTGAAGAGCGTCAGGTTCCTGCCAGCGATGTCGATGGTGAGTCGCTGGCATCGAAGCAGGTACTTCCGCTGAAACCGGAGCCGTTCGCCCGGCAGGAAGTCACCGAGCAAATGCTCACGCAACGAACACCGGAAGCACACAAGGCTGCGCTCGCGCAGTTCCGCAACATTCGCAGCGGCGGACAGTTCACTCCTCCGAGTCTGCAAGGCACGATTGTTTTTCCGGGTTTTGACGGAGGCGGTGAATGGGGGGGAGCTACCTGGGATCCCGAAACGGGTCTCCTGTATGTGAATGCGAACGAGATGCCGTGGATTTTACGTTTAGTGCCTCGTAGCGCGACGAGAGGTGGACCGGAGACCAGTAGCAGTCTGTATACAAGGCACTGCGCGGGATGTCATCGAGCCGATCGCAAAGGAACACCGCCTGAATTCCCATCACTTGTCGACATTAGTCAGAAGCGAACTGAGGAGCAGTTAACGGAAGTCGTTCGGAAAGGAGCCGGTCGCATGCCGGGGTTTGCCCAGCACGGGGACGCGGCAGTCAACGCCATGGTCCACTTCATCCGGACCGGCGAAGATCTCCCGGTCAGTGGCGCCGAGCATTCGCGGCCGGTGAAAGCCTCCCCACTGAAATACAACTCAGATGGTTACAACAAGTTTCTCGATCCGGAAGGTTATCCAGCTATTGCTCCGCCATGGGGGACATTGAACGCGATCAATCTTCATACTGGCGAGTACGCGTGGAAAATTCCGTTTGGGGAGATACCGGCGCTGGTCGCCAAAGGAATGCGCGATACCGGATCGGAGAACTACGGAGGA
>DASQLD010000438.1:0-5836 GCA_035630195.1 Bryobacteraceae bacterium | reverse complement strand
GAATAACAATCCGGACAATCCCATCATCAACATTCGATCGTTTGGCGAGAATCCAACCGATGTCTCCAAGAACGTGCGAGCGTTCATTGAGGGCGCGCATTCGGAACCAGTAAATCGCGTCTTAGTGACCGTGAAGCATTTTCCAGGACACGGTGACACTGCACTGGACAGTCACATGGGTTTGGCCAGTCTCACTGCCGACCGCGCCCGCATGGATTCCGTAGAACTAAGGCCTTTCCGCGAAGCCATCGATGCGCGCGTTGACGCCGTGATGACAGCGCACATGGCTGTGCCGGCATACGAACCCGAAGAGATTCCGGCCACCGTCTCACAAAAAGTTCTTACCGGCCTATTGCGGCAAAATCTCAACTTCAATGGATTGATTGTCACCGATGCAATGGATATGCAAGGTTTGACCAAGCAGTTCCCTGGGGGAGAATCGGCTGTTCGCGCGCTCGAAGCGGGGGCGGACGTGTTGTTGATGCCGCCAAATCCCGAACTCGCTATCAAGTCAGTTCTCGCCGCTGTCAAGGAACGCCGCATAAGCGAGAAGCAGATCCATGAAAGTGCGCTGCGCGTACTCACCGCGAAGGCGCGTATCGGTCTTCACAAAAGAAAATTAGTCAATCTCGAAGAGATCAGTGAAGTCATCGAATCAACCGAAGCGGAGCAGCAGGCGCAGTTGGCGGCCGACCGCGCAGTGACATTGGTTAAGAATCAAAACGTTCTACCGATTCGAGACCCGCTGCGGGCATGCGCCTGGGTTCTTACGGAGAATCGCTACGGGCAGCAGGGGCGGCGTTTCTCGGAAGAGATTCGAAATCGTGCTCCAGGAATGCCACTGACTCTTCTCGATCCATTAGTGCCGTCAATCGAAACGGACCTGCTCCTTGAAAAAGCAGTGTCATGTGAGACGCACGTGGTGGCCGCGTTCGTCTCCGTGGCCGCTTACCGTGGCAATACCGCGTTGGGCGGCAACTATCCGGCATTCCTCGAAAAGCTCAAAGGTACTGGTAAGCCGGTAGTTCTGATTTCACTTGGAAGTCCCTATCTATTACGCAGTTTTCCGGATGTAGCAGCTTACTTGACAACCTACAGCCCGGCGCCGACAAGCGAGGCTGCCGCAGTGAAGGCGGTGCTCGGGACGATCGATATTACCGGTCGTTTACCGGTTAGTATTCCTGGCATCGCCAAGTACGGCGAGTCGATTCAACTCTTTAAAAAATAAGGACGGCAAATGATCGAGATCACGTGGTTAGGTCATGGAACCTTCCAACTGAAACTGGAATCGGGCGAGGTGATTGTCCTCGATCCATGGACAGATGGGAATCCCAGTTATCCTTCCTCCCATACATTCGATCGCGTGGATACTATCCTCATCTCCCATGGCCATTTCGATCACATTCACGACGCGGTGCCGCTCGCGAAAAAATTCAATTCCAAAGTCGTGTGCATATATGAAACAGGTCACTGGCTGGAGAGCAAAGGTGTCGCCAATGTTTCCGCGATGAACAAGGGTGGATCGCAGCAAGCCGGACCCCTGAAGGTCACCATGACCCACGCGATTCATAGTTGTGGAATCCTCGATGACGACAAGATTATCTACGGCGGCGAGGCGGCTGGCTACGTTCTAACTGTTTCCGATGGCCGGACCATCTACTTTGCGGGAGATACCAATGTCTTCTCCGACATGGCGTTGATTCGAGATCTCTATAAGCCGAGTCTGGCGATGCTTCCCATCGGAGATCTTTTTACGATGAGCCCGCACGAAGCTGCGGTCGCGTGCCGCCTTCTTCGCTGCGAACGCGTGATCCCGATGCATTTCGGGACCTTCCCTCCGCTCACCGGGCGACCGGATCAGCTCTCATCTCTACTCAGCGACCTGCCGGGCACAACCGTTTGGCCTCTTGAGCCGGGAAAGCCTGTTCGCTGGTAGATCCTAAACCAACACGCGTTCCTGGCGGAGCGCGTCCTCGAGCTCGCGATTTGTGGGCTCTGTAAGTATGAGTGCGCCGACCTGAATAGTGGGTTTCTTCTCTTTGCCGCCATTCTGGCTCTTCACCCAAGCGGAAGCTGCCGAATCTGTCTCTACCTCGATGTAATCGTATTCGACGCCCAGCCGTTCCAACTCAGACCGTGAACGTCGAGTCATCGGGCACCAATCGGCTCCATATACTTTTGGTCGTTCCATCTCGCAAGTAGGACGCGCAAGTGGCTGACCAGTTACCCCGAAACGAGCGTAGAATGAAGCTATGCGTGTAATCGCGAGAATGTTTTGCGCAATAGTCCTGGCCGCGTCGATAGCTTCGGCGGGGTCGTTGGTAGGTTGGATCAGCGACGCGTCGTGTGGAGCGTCAAATGCCAGTGGCAGCGCAGAAGCGCGCGACTGTGCCAAACGGTGCATCCAGGGAGGAGCCGCGCCTGTATTCGTGAGTGAGGCCGATAAGAAAGTCTACAAGCTGACGGGTAAGGGAAACGCGAAGGACCACCTGGACCACAAAGTGAAGATCAAAGGGGAAATTAAGGGTGACACGATAACGGTCACAGAAATCGAAAAAGCCTCGTAAGTTCAGAGAGCTTTGTTGAGGAGGCTGCTAACTTGCAGTCTCCTCAACGAAAGACATGTTGTTCAGCCTGGACTAGCCGATTGTTACTTCTTCCGCCTGCAGCCCTTTGGGACCCTTCTTGACCACGAACTGAACCTGAGCGCCTTCATCGAGCGTTCGATAGCCCGTCGATTGGATCGCGGAGAAATGAACGAAGACGTCCTCTCCCGTCTCTCGTTGGATGAAGCCAAATCCTTTGGCCGCATTAAACCACTTCACTACACCTTTTTCTTTCATCGTTACTTCCTTGTTAAAGCTATTCGCACTCCTTGTCTGATCTACCGGCCGGAGTGCGCAGGGAGGGCGCATCAACCAGCGGAAGCTTGGCCAATTGTTCAAAAAACGAACTACATGCCTGGATGTACAAACGCACTTTGACTATAACATGCCGATCCTCTTGAATCTACATAACCGGATCTACTTGTTTGCCCCATTCAAACCCGAACCGCGCTGTCGTGATGTCGAAGTATTCGACAAACCGCCGTTTGGCTAGCGGGGCATGAGGAGCCTTCGTTCCTAGCATCTGCTCGCCTAGTTTGGAGCAACTGCGCCCAAGCTCACAATCGGCGTCAATCGAGCCGCCGGCCTGGATCGACTTGGCTACCCGGGAACAATCGTCCGGGAATGTCATAAGTACAGGAGCGCCCACGATCTTTTCTACTTCGGCCGGAGGTACCCCTGATTTGCGAGTGTAACGGTTCAAAAGAACCTGCACCCGGTCTCCCAGATCCATTCGCTGCAAATACTGCAATTTTTCCTTAGCCAGGTGCAACGAGGAACCCTCAGTCGTGCAGACCAGAAAAATCTTACGCGACTCCTGCATAATCTCCATCGAGTACTTTTCAAGGTTCCCCGACAGGTCCGCGCAAACGAACTTGTAGTTCCGCCGTGCATAATCAAGCAAATGGTGAATCTGCGTGTTAGGAATGCGCGATTCCGGACTTATCACGCCCGCGTTCACAACATCGAGCCCTTCGCACTTGGTCACAATCTGGGGCCACAGATTCTCATCCATATTCGAGGCGTGCTCGGCGGCATCCAGAGTCGAATACGAATTCTCCAGCTTCAACAGAAACCGTATCATTCCGCAGTTCAGATCAAAATCCATCAGCAGACCCTCGGCGCGCTGGGTCCGCGCCGCCGCGATGCTCGCATTCAGCGCGAGGGTCGTGGCGCCCACCCCTGGTTTCGCCGGCAGGAACGAATACAGCAAATCGGTCGACTGCGAGACGATAGGCCGGCGGCTCAGGTTCGCCGTTACTCTCCTCAGGCAATCCTGCAAGCAGCTGTACTCAAACGGTGCAGCAAGGAATTCCTGAATGCCTGCCCGCATGATCTCCATCAGGGTCGCCGGTTCGCAGCTTCTCCCGACTGCCACCACCTGAACTCCGGGCATGAGCTTATCGATCTGCGAAGCGATCGCGGTCGCAGACATCGCCCGTTCGATGCTCAGGAACACGACTTGCGGCGCATGCGAACGCAGCATACGCGTCAGATCGATCTGGTTGGGATAGCGATCCATCAGTCGCACGACAGAGACGCCACCCAGTTCAAGGCCACCAACTTCAAGAAAGATGCGACTCAGATACTGCGCCAATTCCTGGTCGGGAGAAATGATTACGCTACGTAATGCTTTCTGCATGTCTGTCCACCTTTTAGGAGCAGGTTCTACTGCCTTGGTGGACTTTTCGGCCTACTCCCAGCCAGCTTGAGGAATTATTCGTCCCCTCAGAACCAGTTAACCGTATAACTGATACGTACTCCCCGCCCGATCTCGGGCGCAACGGACTTAATGAAAGATAAATGATTGCGATACAGGCGATCTCCGGCGTTGAAGAAGTTCACCCCGAACAAGTGAGCAACATGCTGAGTCGCAATCGAGTAGCTGGCCATCAGATTAACAGTGGCGTACCCGGCTGTGGCTGTTTCATTTGGGAACACCTGCCACTGCTTGTTCGCCAGAATGAGTTCCGGTCGCAGCGTCAGCCCCGCGCGATTCCAATCGAGTCCGATCTTCCCGCGTACCGGCGGAATTCGCGGCAGGGGCGTACGCATAGCGGTAAGCTGAGCATCCACCGCATCGAACCCAAGGTTCAGCCACAGCCCCGTACGGAGCGCCAGATCCACCCGACCTTCGGCTCCGAGGAAGCGAGCATCAGCCTGGTCGTATTCAGCTTCGACTAAACCTTCCCTCACTTCGCCCGTCGGCGCCAGATAGACGAAATCGCGCATGGCATTGCGGTACACCGTCAACTCAAAACGACTGCGATTCCCAGACTGACGGAATGAAATCTCAACTCCGTCGCCGCGCTCGCGAGACAAATTATCGTTTCCGATCTCATACGCGAGATTGCCGAAATGCGGCCCGTTGTTGTACAACTCCTCGAGTGCTGGAGCCCGGTACGAGCTCGTATAATTCACGACAACTGCCGAGCTTCCCGGTAGTGGGACGTGAATTCCGGCGGCGCCCGAGAATCCATTGAAGCTCCGGGCCCGAGCCCCATCCGGGCTATATCCGTTATGCTCCACCCGACCGCCGAACTGCAGTCGGAAGCGCTCGAACCCCAGCTCCTGAACGCTAAAGACAGCCAACGCATTCTGGTCGACTGGAGGAGTCAGAGCTTCCGCCCCCGTAGCTGTGAAATCCCGCCACATCCCCCAGGCGCCGAAACTCCCCGATAGGACTCCAGCTTTCCTTTGTTGCGCGACCGTATTAAACGTCCATTGTTGATTGTGGAAACGAGTCCCGATCTCCGCGCCCTCGAGTTCGGAATGCTTCCAATCGGACCAGTTCAGCGTCGTGCGCACGCCCTCGATGGCTTCTGCTAATTCGCGAAATCCTCCATGCAATCGGACGTTATGGCGACGCCAGTCAATCTTGACCTCTTCCTCGGCATGATCCTGATCTTCTTCCTCTTCCTCGTGATCGTGAACAAGGTGCCCCGGAATCCCGTACTTTCCATCCTGAAGCTGGTAGCTCGCGCCCCAGAAGCCACGCTCGCCATACCGCGCGATCCCGGCAGCAGTCTGCGTAAGCTTTGTGCCCGAGTTCTCGATTTTTCCGACAGGCGTGTTGTAATCGCCTGTTCGTTGGGAACCGCCCATCGCCCATAACAGATAGTTCCCTGCGCCGTACTCTAATCCCGCGCTGCCGCCACCCATGCCGTTAGCCGATCCGGCGAGCCCGGTCGCATGACCGCGCAGTCCCGCGTGCGGATGTTCATCGAGTT
>DASQLD010000437.1:0-9168 GCA_035630195.1 Bryobacteraceae bacterium | reverse complement strand
ATGACATGTAAAAGGCTACACAGAAACCGTGATGGTAACGATACCTCACGCCTACTCTACTTGACATAGCTTCGGCTTTCGCATATTGTCTGCTAACAAAGCGCTTATGTGAACCGGCGAGTTGTTCCGGGCCCCGCATAGCGCCTTCGGGGTAATAGTACTGTTTGCACATCACACGGGTATCTCGAATCGACCGTCCGGTCGATTAGGGGGAGGGTTAGCATGTTCACCAATCGTTTTAGGGCGGCGATGGTCACCGCCATACTTCTCACATTTTTTAGTATTCCCGCTGCGGCGCAATCGGATCGCGGAACTCTCACCGGAACGGTGAAGGATGGATCGGGAGCGGTTGTGCCAGGAGCGAAAGTAACTCTTACAAATACGGAAACCGGAGTATCGTTCAATGTTCCAACCAACGATGCTGGGGACTTTACTGTACCTCAGCTTCAGCCTGGAACTTTCAACCTCAGAGTTGAAAAAGAGGGTTTCCGTCCTGCGACTTTGACGGGAATCGTTCTGAACGCCTCGGCTACGGTACGCACGGACGCAACGCTCGAAGTAGGCGCGGCAGCACAGGCGATAGAAGTTTCGGCGAGCGCGGTTGCGCTGTCGACTGAGAACGCAAAGACAAGCGTCACGATGAATAACAAGCTTGTCGATGAGTTGCCGTTGGTAGTTGGCGGCACTATGCGAAGTCCGTTCAATCTCGCCGCGATGACTCCTGAAGCTAAGAATGTCGGTGGGGACAATGGATTTATCCTCGGAGGTGGACAGGCGGCTGGCTACGGCACCAACCTCGATGGTGTGTCGGCGAATACGTCGCGCGCGTTGAGTCAGAGTTGGGTGGCAGTAAATGCGCCGTCCATTGAAGCGGTCACCGAATTTACGGTTGACACGAACGGTTTTAAAGCCGAATACGGGCAAGCGTCGGGCGGCATCATGAGCTTCGCGTCTAAGTCCGGAACCAACAGTCTACATGGCACGGCTTATGACTTCGTTCGAAACGAAGCTCTGGACGCAAACAATTTCTTCAACAACGGCAGAGGAATCGCTCGCCCGGTTTACAAGCAACACGATTTCGGCGCGTCGGCCGGTGGCCCGGTTTGGATCCCGAAGATCTACGACGGTCGTAACAAGACCTTCTTCTTCTTCAGCTACGAAGCGTTTCGAAATCGCGACGGGGCCAATGGAGTTACGAGAACTGTTCCGACGCAGGAAATGTATGAGGGTGACTTCCGTAACTGGGTGGATTCCCAGGGACGCATGATCCCGATCTACAATCCCACGACGCAAGTGACTGCGGCCGACGGTACGGTAACGCGACAAGTATTTCCAGACAATCAGATTCCTAAGAGCCTCTTCGATCCGACCGTGGTGAAGGCGCTGGCGGCGTTTCGATCCGGTCCTACGCCGCTACCCAATAACGGCGCGGCTCCAGGCTCGATCAATTATGTCCAGAACAACTTTCTAGTGACCCAGGGTACCCAAGTCAGTCCGAACACCAAGATTAGCGTTAAGGGCGATCACGTCTTTAGCGAGAAGAGCCGCATTTCCGGTTATTGGGGATACAACCGGTCCAGTCAGGTTCCGGGGCCATTCGGCCCCGCGGATCTGCCGGGTAATTTTGTGAATTACAACGATACGACCCGGAATTCGGACGTCTTTCGTGGAAGCTGGGATTATGCATTTTCGCCGACGGTGTACAACCACTTCTACGGCGGCGGGAACAATTGGAAAGAGAATCACGACCCACCGCAGGCGACCGTACGCAGCGGTATTGATTGGAAGGACCAGGTTTGCCTCGGCAACGTTCCGGATTGCGGTCAGAACCTGCTTAACTTCAATTTCTCAAACAACTACTCTCAATGGGGCGGTCGAGCGAACAACGGTAGCGAAAACTTTATCAAGATGTTTGCCGATGATCTGACGATCGTGAAAGGCAAACACACCTGGAAGATGGGTGGTCAGGCGCAGTATCAGTACTACAATGGCTTCGGCCGGCAGTGTGTCTCCGGATGCGTATCGTTTGACTTCAAGAATACGGGACGTCCAGGAGACACAAATTTCGCTACCGCAGGCGGTAGCCCAGTGGCTTCGATGTTGCTTGGACATGCGAACTCCGGTTCCATCGACACGGTTCGATACATCGGCCAGCAGTGGCCTTCCTACGCCGGGTTTATTCAGGATGACTGGCGGGTTCGCCCAAATCTCATGTTGAATCTCGGCTTGCGTTGGGAGACGACGATTCCTCCCACAGGAGAGAACGACAATTGGAGTGACTTCGACCCGGTTCGTCCGAATCCCGGCGCCGGCAATCTTCCCGGCGCCCTGATATATGCCGGCGATTGTGACAAGTGTGAGGGTTCGCGAACGCTTGCCGACAGCTACTACAAGGCTTTCGGACCGCGCATCGGACTGGCGTACACCTGGAGAGACAAGACAGTGATCAGGATGTCCTATGGACTCAGCTATGGGAACATCACGACCGTTACGGGTTCCACTCATAATCTTGGATTCACGCTTACCGATACACAGAGCGACTCGACACAGGGTCTGCAACCTCGATTCCTTGTGAAGGATGGCCAGCCGTTCTGGCAGGCTCCACCGTTCGTCGATCCGAGCTTCGGGAATGGACGCGCAATGCCATGGTGGCAGGGTAGTGAAGCCACCAGGCCGCCCGCTTTCCAGAGCATGAACTTTTCGATTCAGCAACAGCTTTCCGAATCAACCGTGATGGAAGTGGCTTACAACGGAAGTCTGGGCAGCCGGCTTCAGGCTGGACTGCTTTCGTACAACGCTCTTCATCCGAGCCTGTTGACGCAGTACGGCGCTACGCTTTTGAACTCGTCTGTGACATCGCCAGCTGCGGTTGCGGCGGGCATCAAGGTCCCGTTTCCGAGCTTCGTCTCTCTTTGGGGCACCGGCGCGACAGTGCGTCAGGCCCTCCGGCCCTACCCGCAATTCCAGAACATCGATACGCGCAGCGGCGGTGGAGATCACAGCGGGCATTCGACGTATCACTCCGGAATGCTACGGTTTGAACGTCGCTACTCAAAGGGTATCCAGTTCCAAACATCGTATGTTTTCTCGAAGCTGCTGACCGATGCCGACAGCTATTGGTCTGATTCGTATGGGTTTGCGATGGATCACTACAATCGAGGACTGGAGAAGTCGATTGGGGCGTTCGACGTGACGCACAATTTCAAGCTGGGTGGCGTTTGGGAGCTGCCCTTTGGCAAGGGAAGAGCCTTCATGAACGGAGGCGGGCCGCTGAACTGGGTGCTCGGGGGCTGGCGTATGTCCGGCATCGCTACTTATTCGAGCGGCCAACCGGCAGCCATCTCAACATCGAACGGACTTCCTCTCTTTGCGGGAGGCAACCGTCCGATTGTCACCACCTACGACGGCTGGAGGCCCGAGTGGAAGGGAGACAGTTTCGATCCGGGCGTCGACCGCACGATTCAGCCGGCCAGCTTCTTTCCGGCCCAACCGGCGAATACTTTCGGGAACATGACGCGCTTCAATCCGAAGTATCGGTCCTTTGCGAACTTGAATGAGAACATATCCCTGGCGAAGTCGTTCCAGGTTCAGGAGCAGGTACGGCTCGATTTCCGCGCTGAGTTCTTCAACGCGTTTAATCGTACTCGTTTCGGATTAGGATCGCTCGGGTTGCAGTCGCAGACCTTCGGCGTCCTTAGCCAAACGGCTGGCGATCAGGCGAATTCGCCGCGTCAGATTCAACTTGCGTTGAAGTTGTATTTCTAAGTATTGCTTCTCGTTCTCGTAGGCGGAATTTGTCATAAGAAACCGCCTACGAGAGCCTCCTTACTATCAATTCGAGTTCACCGCCCGACCATTTGTTAGGATGGACGCTTCATGGCTGAATACTCTATCGGCGTCGACCTCGGTGGTACGAATTTGAGGGCAGCCGCCATTCGTGGCGACGGCGCCATACTCAACAAGATCTCCGGAACGACGGATCTTCACGAAGGCCGGGATGCGGTGATTGCGGATATTATCAACGCGATCAACAAGCTGAAGGAGCAGTGTGAAGGGGAAAGGTTGCTCGGCGTTGGCATAGGTGTGCCGGGATTCATTCTGATGGAAGAAGGTATCATCGTCGGGTCGAACAACATGCCCGGTTTCGATAACTTCCCCATTCGAGACGATATTGAGGGTAAGCTTGGAACACCGATTTTCCTCGAGAACGACGCGAATGCAGCAGCTCTTGGCGAGAAGTGGATTGGCGCGGGTCGTGAAGTTCATGACTTGATCTTGCTTACGCTGGGGACGGGGATCGGGGGCGGCATCATCTCAGGTGGCCGCGTGTTACATGGATTCGTTGGCATGGCGGGTGAACTCGGCCATATCACGGTCGTGCCGGATGGTAATCCTTGCGGGTGCGGGAATTTCGGATGCCTCGAGAAACACGCCTCGGCGACTGCCATTGTGGCAATGGCTCGTATGCTCCAACTTGGCGATGATATTACGTCGGAACAAGTTTATAAGCTTGCGAAAGATGGGAATGAGCGAGCCAAGATGGTGTTTCATACGATGGGAACGAATTTGGGCGTAGCGCTTGCCACGCTCATAAACATCTTTAACTTCCCCCTGTATCTGTTAAGTGGAGGCGTGCTCGCCGCGTGGGATTTGTTCGCGCCGACGATGATGGCCGAAATCGAAAAACGATCGTTCACGTTTCGTAATGCGAAGACAGTCGTCACGAAAGCGACACTGGGAAATCAAGCTGGTTTATTCGGGGCCGCGTACCTGCCACTTCAGCAGCGCGCTATAAGTACACTTTCGGAATCCCGCTTGTCCGGAAGCGGTTTGTAGATGTATTGGCTCGGAATCGATATCGGAACGGGTGGAAGCCGCGCGCTGCTGGTTAACGAGCGTGGCGCATTGGAGTCGTCGTTTACCGCAGTTCACGAAGACATGCGCATGGAGCGACCCCTTTGGGCCGAGCAGCGTCCGGAGAACTGGTGGGAAGCCGCGCAGGAGGCTGTTCGCGGTGTTTTAGAAATGGCCGGTATCACGGGTAAGGACGTGCGCGGTATCGGTCTGTCGGGTCAGATGCACGGACTCACCTTACTCGATGAGCATGATGATGTCGTCCGTCCGGCACTGATTTGGTGCGACCAGCGAAGCCAGGCTCAAGTCGATTACGTTCACGACAAAGTTGGTCGCGATAAGGTTCTGGGTTACACTGCGAATCCGGTGGTGACAGGATTCACGCTACCCAAGCTGCTATGGGTGCGCGATAACGAACCGTACCACTTCGAGCGAGTTCGCAAGGTTCTGCTCCCGAAAGATTATGTCCGGTTCAAGCTGACGGGCTCGTATGCGACAGAAGTCTCGGATGCCTCTGGCACATCCCTGTTCGACGTAGTGAATCGGAAGTGGTCGTACGGAATGTGCGATGCGCTTCGGCTTGACCGTTCCATCTTGCCTGATTGCTATGAGTCGGTCGAGATTAGCGGAGAAGTTTCGACGACGGCAGCCGCAGCGCTGGGCTTGCAGGCAGGGACACCAGTTGTTGGTGGGGGAGGGGATCAAGCTGCATCGGCAGTCGGCAATGGCATTGTGGAGGCGGGTGTCGTGTCGTGCACGCTTGGAACGTCGGGCGTCGTGTTCGCGCATATGGACAAGCCGGTCTACGATCGGCTGGGACGTGTCCACACGTTCTGTCACGCAGTGCCGGGGAAGTGGCACGGGATGGGCGTCACACAAGGCGCCGGACTCAGTTTGCAGTGGCTTCGAAACCAATTGGCGCCTGGTGTCGATTATGGTGCGCTGACGAAGGAGGCGGCGACTGCCGAACTGGGTTCACAGGGATTGTATTGGCTTCCCTATCTGATGGGCGAACGAACGCCTCATCTTGACGCTACCGCGCGCGCTGCCTGGGTAGGCCTGACCGCAAAGCACAAGCGCGCCGATCTGATCCGGTCGGTGATTGAAGGTGTCTGCTATAGCCAGAAAGACGGGCTGGACATCATCGAGAGTATGGGCGTGAAGCTCGACAGCGTCAGGCTGTCCGGCGGTGGCGCTCGGAGTGCGTTCTGGCGGCAGTTAATGGCGGACGTTTTGAATAAGCGTATCGCAACCCTGGAATCGCAGGAGGGATCAGCCTATGGAGCAGCGCTACTCGCGCTCGTAGGGACGGGTGTGTTTGGTTCTGTGGAGGAGTGCTGCTCTACGGCGATCCGGGAAGTCGACGAAGTGTTGCCGATTGAGGCTAATGCTACCCATTATTCCAAGTTACATGACGTGTTTCAAGCGATCTATCCTGCCTTGAAGCCGATGTTCGGCCGGTTGTAGTGTACGCCGACGTTGCGCTACCGGTGCCTCTCGACCAGGCTTTTACTTACCTTCTTCCACAGACACTTCGCCATCGCGTGACAGTTGGTTGCCGTCTGATTGTGCCGTTCGGCTCGCGCAAACTAACGGGAGTTGTTGTCCACACGCATTCTGTTCGGCCCGACGTGCCGGTGAAAGAAGCGTTTCGGCTACTCGATGAGGAGCCTGTACTCGAGCCCCAATTGATTCGGTTAGGTCGCTGGATTGGGAGCTATTACTGTGCGCCGATCGGAGAGGTGCTCCGCGTCATGACGCCTCTGGGTGGTGAGATGCGATCGTCCAAGGTGTATTCCCTGACCGATGCTGGACGCGATGCCGCGCGCCAGCTTCTCTTCGATACCGGGACTGAAGATCCTACGATTCAGGTTCTTCGGCTACTCGAGAATCGGTCGGTTTCGTCGGGATATTTGACCAAGAAGATCGCGGATGCGCCCAAAGCGTTGCGGTCTTTGTTGAAGAAGGGGTTTGTTGAGTTCGAAGACGTACAGGAGCGGCGCGATCCGTTACGAAGCTCGGCTGCACGGCTAATCGTGGGTTCGCCCGGCAAATGGCCAGAAGGCAAGCTAAAAAAATCTGAGCGCGAGCTTTTGAGTTATCTGGAATTACATCCGGGCACTCACAATCTCGCTGAGGTCGATTCCATCGTCAAAGGGGCGAGCGAGGCGGCGCGAGGTTTGGCGCGGCGGCAAATCCTCAGTCTCGAGGTCGAGCCTCCGGCGGCTCCCCAACATCCGTTTAAAGCACGTCCCGAGTTGAACCGGCATCAGCAAGTGGCTTTCGACGCGATCGTCAGCGCCATCGATTCCAAACAATTTCACTCCTTTATGTTGCAGGGGGTGACAGGATCGGGAAAGACAGAAGTCTATATGCAAGCCATCGAAGCCGTCCTCGATGCGGGCCGGAATGCGCTTTTGCTTGTACCGGAGATCGCCTTAACACCAGCGATGGCAGGTCAGTTTTATCACCGCTTTGGGGATGGTGTCGCAATCCTTCATTCAGCCTTTCATGATGCTGAGCGCGCGGAGCAGTGGCGGCGCATTCGGAAAGGACTTGCGCGTGTCGTCGTGGCGACGCGTTCGGGTGTGTTCGCGCCGGTGCAGAACCTGGGACTGATCATTGTCGACGAGGAGCACGACGGTAGCTACAAGCAACAAGATACGCCTCGATACAACGGCCGCGATGTGGCTGTTGTACGCGCCAACGAAGCGCATGCGTGTATCATCCTAGGGTCCGCAACGCCCAGTCTGGAATCACGTTATAACGTCGAACGCGGCAAATACACTTTGCTTCAATTACCGGAACGCGTCGAAAACCGTCCGATGCCTGAAGTAGAACTGATTGACATGCGCGTCGAATTCCTCGACACGCGCAAGCAGTCGACGTTCTCGCGCCGATTGCTGACTGCTATCGGTGAGAAGTTGGAGGCCGGTGAACAGGTGATGCTGCTCCATAACCGGCGGGGCTTTTCTTCTTTTGTCGCGTGTCGCTCATGTGGAGAGCGCGTACAATGCGTCAACTGCTCGGTTACGCTAACGTATCATCGGCGCGACAAGCGAATGCTGTGCCACTACTGCGGCTATGCGGAGCGCGTGCCCTCCTTATGCCCAAAATGCAAAAGCGAGCATATCTACTTCCTGGGACTGGGGTCGGAACGTGTTGAAGACGAATTGCATCGCGAGTTTCCGCAAGCGCGCATCGCTCGCATGGACCGCGACACAGTTACCGGGAAGCGACATTTCGAAACAATCCTGACAGGTTTTCGGGAGCGCGCCTACGACATCCTTGTCGGCACACAGATGATTGCAAAGGGACATGACATTCCCAATGTGACTTTGGTGGGCGTCATTTCTGCAGACGTTGGTTTGGGTATGCCGGACTTTCGCGCAGCGGAACGTACGTTTCAATTGTTGACACAGGTTGCCGGGCGGGCAGGACGGGGGGATCTCCCCGGACAGGTGCTGATTCAAACAATCAATCCCGATCATTATGCAGTTCGATTGTCCGCTGCACAGGATTTTTTGGCGTTCTACAACCAGGAGATTCACTTTCGTAAGGCGATGCGGTATCCGCCATTCGCTGCGCTCGCTAATATTTTGGTCAGAAGCGAAAAACAGGAAGACGCAATGCGCATGAGCGCCGAAATCTCGCACCTGCTGACGCCGCCCTTGGAAAATCTCAAGGTGCTAGGACCAGCGGAGGCCCCGGTGCCCAGGCTCAAAAACGAGTATCGATATCAACTGCTTATTAAGGCCAAAGATCGACGGCTCTTGAATACGACTTTGCAGCAACTGCGAGCCTACGCCAACGAGCACAGATGGAACGCCACATCTCTGGTGATTGACGTGGACCCGCTCACTCTGTTGTAATCGTGCGAAAAAAATGCACAGCATCGTGGAACAGAATCTACGGACTGCGATGCGGGCGTATGCGCTGGCAGGTGGCGCCAGCGAAGCGCGTGAATATCCCGGCGTTACGCTGGCGTTCTCCGGACTCGATGTGCCTGTATTCAACTCGGCTATGTTAACAGGACATACCGAGGACATCGAGAGAATGATCTGTACCGCCGATATCCACTTCGGGGCCAGAAAGGTGGGTTGGACCTTTTGGGTCTGCGAGGATTTGCTGCCGGCTAATTTACGCAACTCGGCGCTACAGAACATTTTCCAATCAAAGGGTATGCGACGGATCGCAGAGCCGCCCGGTATGTATGCCGATTCCATCGCTTCACCGTCAAAACCTCCAGCAAGGATGACCTTCGCTCGTGTGGAATCCGCCCAGACACGGATGGAGTTTGCTCATCTCGCATCG
>DASQLD010000436.1:0-11460 GCA_035630195.1 Bryobacteraceae bacterium | reverse complement strand
GACGAAGAACACGAGTAGAAAACCCAGGTTCCGGCCGCCCACGACGTGATCCGCGGTCGTATGGACGCGTCCCCTGCCCGCGCGCAGTCCCACCACGAGTGTCAGAACTAAGAAGCCGAGTACGACTGCCGGAACAATCGTCCAATGATTCAGCATGTCAGTCGAGCCAGTAGTAAGCTACCGCCAGTAGAACGGCGACACCAACGTCGAGCGATACCATCCAGAACAGATAGAACGGCAGGCCCAATATAAAGGGCTCTATTCGATTCGCGAAGGCCACAGCTGGCCACAGCGACAGCGCGAATAACACCGTCGCCAGCACAACCACAACTCGAGTTCGATTTGTTTGGCTCACGTTATCCTGCCGCTCCGCAAGGTCCTAAAAGATTGGCAGCGCAGGCACCCATGCGGGCCGGTTCGGATCGTAGAACTCGTTAACGGATCCCATCTCGAGATAGAGACGGTGATACCGTTCCATCTTGTCCCGGTCGATCTCAACGCCGAGACCCGGTCCGTCGGGCACATCGAGGAAAGCATCCCTGTACTGGAATGGACTCGTAATGATGTCATCCACCTGATCGTGATAGTGGCTATCGATCGCGTAAGTCATGGATGGCGACGCCGCCGCCAAATGGAGCATCGCCGCAGTCGAGATACCGAGCTCTCGATCGCTGTGAAGACCCACACCGAGTTGGAATGCGTCGCAAACCGCCATCATCCGCTGGTTCTCCCGAAAACCTCCCCAGAAATGCACATCCGCTAAAACAATATCGACACTGCGCATCCGAATACCGGGCGCGAGCTGGTCGTAGCTGACGAGGCACATATTCGTCGCAAGCGGAATCGGCACCGCCTTTCGAACCTGGCTCATACCTTCTAGATTTGCTGTTGGATCCTCGAGGTACTCCAGGTCAATCTGCTCATCCAGAAGCCTTCGTCCGACACGGATCGATGTCTCGACAGACCAGGCTGCGTTTGGATCCCACCGGAGAGGGCAGTCGGGCATGTGCTTTTTCAGCAGCCGAAGCGCGGCCAGTTCGTCGCTCGGTGGAAGCACACCTCCCTTGAATTTCAGGACTCGGAAACCATAGCGCGCAACAAGCTCCTGAGCACGATCGAGCATCGCCTGGGCGCTATCCTCACCACCCACTTTGCCGTCTTGACTGCGATATCGATAGAACAGGTACGCAGCCGACTCGATACGGTCCCGAACCTTACCCCCGAGCAGCGTGTATACGGGTCGATTGAGCGCTTTCCCCGCAGCGTCCAGAAATGCCATCTCGATGCCCGCGCGGACAACAGCCGGAACCGCCGTCTCGTATCCGATTCGAAATACACCCAAGCGATGCTGCAGGACACCGACCTCCAGCGGGTCGAGCCCCAGAACGAACGGCTTCGCTATTTCTATCGCGTGTTCCGCCGCATTCCCTCCATATGTCTCGCCGATGCCGACGATGCCCTCATCGGTAAACACTTCGATGATGCCTCGCGTCGTTCCCGTCTCCACACCCATGCTCCACCGTAAAGGAGCTTCCATGGGTACCGTAACCGGAGTCATCCGTATATCGGTGACTTTCATTTACTTGCCTCCGTGGCCAGTGTTTTATTGCCGCCACATATGGAAACGTCCTTGAGAGTTGGACTCCACTCAAACTCGTCCAGAGGAAACATCGGGCGGCTGATGTTTTGATAAGGCATCAGCGTAAGCTTGCCTCGGCATGGTCCGGGCATATCGAAATGAACAATGTTCTCGCTGAGCGATTTGTACGCAGGGCGGAACAAGGTCGGTGACTTTACACCAACAAACTCCTGCTCGGCAGGCTCCACACCCTGACTTCTATACAACTCGGGATCGATCATAAAAACGGGCCGCGATCCAACAACGATCGAGAGCTTTCCCACACCTAAAGTCGCTGACGGTCCCATGGAGGCCAGAAGTCCATGGAATGCCGGGCCTTTGAAATGAAACTCGCCGTTGCTGACGCCGAGAACCTTGACCGTGGCGGAGACCGGCAAAGAGAATCTCCGGTCGAGCTTCCCTCCCAGTTCTACTTCGATCTGGGCGCCAACGCCGGCAGCCGCGGCGTGAGATGCTGCTTTGGGATCGATAAGGAACAGGCATCCGCATACTTCGTCGGCGTACGGTAGAACCGTCCTGAGCAGGCCCGCGTGATCGCCAGTTGCCCCGCCGCTCGGTGAATCATAAGCCTCCGAAACTAGTAGCGGTCGAACCCCTTCTCTGTGAATCTCTTCGATTAGTTGATCAGGGGAAGCCCACGGCGTTTCGAAATCGTTCCGGCATGCCCATAGCTGCCGGCCGATCTCCAGCATCTTCTGTGGGACATTCGGATTACCTGTAAAGTCCGTGACCGTTAGACAGGAAGCGACCGGCGAGAAGTCCAGCCACGGCTGCACAGTGAAGAGAGTGGCGCAACATTGTTCGTCATCGGGGAACGCGGCGCTCATCTGCTGCATGACATGCTCGAGTGGAGGCTCGAACGTAGACCCGGCTTGGGGTACGAGCAGCATCGGAATCCGGAGCTGCCACCGGCGAGCGGAGCCGCCGCGCAGCCGCTGGTCCAACAATGCTACGGCGCGCAGCGCAGTCTCACGCTGGTCTACGTGAGGATAGGTTCGATAGCCGGCAAGGCCATCCACAGCTTCGAGCAGCTCCGGCAGCACGTTGGCATGCAGATCGTGAGTAACCACGATCGGAATGGTCCATCCGGCTTCAGCCCGAAGGCGAGAGACGATCTCGGCATCGCCCGAGGCGAGATGCTCGGCGGACATAGCGCCATGCAGCGCCAGCAACAGCGCATCGAGTTCTGCCGTGCGCACGGCTTCGAGCAGATCGCTTAGCAGCCCTTCGAAGCACTCGCGGCTGAGGGCGCCGCCCGAGGTCGCGCGAGCGGTAAACAGCGGCACAGCCTCCCAATCTCGTTCGGCGCAGCCTTCAAGGAACCCGCCGACTTCTGAATTGGTGCCCTCGTATTGCCGGAGAATGTCTTCACGCAAGTAAACATCGAATTCTTCACGCGTCGCCAGGCTCGGCGCGAAGCTATTCGACTCCTGCATCAATGCCGCAATTCCGATTCGGATCATTCGGTTTATTTCCCTGTTGACGCCGGTCCGGTCGAGCCTCTTACGATTAAATCGACAGGCACGACGTACTCCTGGTTGTCGATTTCCTCTTCGTTCAACTTCCGGAAAAGCGCCTCTGCCGCAAGGCGTCCCACCTGGTGCAGGTCCACGCGCACCGTCGTTAGTGGAGGAGTCGCATGGTGGCCGATGTCGTCGTATCCGATGATGCTGATGTCACCGGGAACCGAAAGCCCGGCGATCTTCAACCGCTCGAGCACACCAAGAGCGGCAAAGTCGTTCACTACGAGGATGGAATTTGGAAGCGCTTTTGCTTCGAGCAGTTCGTCCATCGCCTGATAACCGGCCACGATTCCCGGCTGCAAGTCCATCGTGGAAAGCAGAGCGACTTGGCGTGGATCGTACGCAATTCCATATTCCTGCAACTGCCGCCAGTACGCTTTGTACTTTTCCGAGCCCGCGAACCCGATAAACCCGAAACTGCGATGATTCAAACCATGCAGGTGATCCATTGCCGCACGAGTTCCTGAAGCGTAATCGATCCTCACCGAGATGTGATCGGAGCTCGCGTCCCTGATAAGGAGATCCACCAGCACGAAGGGCGTGCCGTTCTCGCGCAGACGGTCCAGAACATGTCGGCCGACACCGCCGACCACGATGCATCCGGCCGGCGCCCCGCCGGTATTCTCGAGAGTGTCTCGTGCGCCGTCGCCGATCGACTGGAAGTAGAGCCGCTTCCTCATTTCGCGGCAAGCCGCTTCGACACCGGCGAGAATGCGGTTATAGCCGGTTTGTACGAAATGGAAAACGCCGTCGCTAATCGCGAAACAAATGCCATCTGCGCGCGGCGGCACAAGTGGCGTAGCCTCAGCGCGAGTCCTGGGCAGCGCCTCGACAACGAACGTTCCCTTGCCGACCGTCCGGAACAGTGCGCCGGCCTGAATCAGTTCTGTTATGGACTCGCGAACCGAGGCGCGCGAAATTCCGTATCGTTCGGCAAGATCTCTCTCGGATGGAATTCGCACACCCGCTGGAAACGTGCCATTCTCAATTGCGACGCGAAGGATCTGACTCAGTTGGAGACGTATCGGTGTCGCGCTTTGCGTCTGTATAGCCGCTTTTCTCATGTGACGTGGAGAACCTACTAGGGTCGGACAAAAGTACCATCAATACGCCGGTCCGAAGGATAGTATTGCGTAAGCCTGCCTCCCGGCGTCGATGTTAACAGCTTTGAAGCGCGAGCCTCATCTATATCGATCCCTAACCCCGGCCGCGAGCTTGGATACAGATACCCGCGCTTGACAATCGGCGTTCCGGGGAAAGCTTCGACCTCCTCTGGAGTGAAGTGATTCTCCTCCTGAATACCGAAATTTACGATGGATGTGTCGATATGCATGGAAGCGGCAAGGCTCACCGGGTCATTATCGGCCCCTTCCTGGAAAGCTGTACGAACCCCATACAACTCAGCCATGGCGGCGATCTTACGCGCCGGAGTAATCCCACCGACTTTCGCGACACGGAAACGAATAAAATCGACCAGGCGCTCGGAAATCAGCGGTATATACTCCGACGGGCTCGTCAGCTTTTCGTGCGCCGCTTGCGGAGTCGTGGTCTGTTGACGCATCGTCCGGTACCACGGGAGCTGCTCGAGATTGAGCACATCCTCCAGGAAGAAGAGTTTCGATGGTTCCAGAAGCTTCGCCAACTGTATGGCCTTCACGGGAGAAAAATGCTCCTGGGCATCGTGGAGCAGCTTCGGCTCGAACCCAACCTGTTTCCGGAGATACTCGAACATCTTGACGTTGGTCTCAACGTATAGATCTTCATCGAATACACGACCGGTCGGACCACCTTGCGGCCGCTCGCCTTTGCCTGCGTCGATGAATCCGCCTCCTCCATATCCTCCGAGCTGAACGCGAATGTGCGTGAACCCGTTCTCCGTGGAGCGGCGCACTGCCTCGGCGAGACCCTCGAACGTCTTCTCCTCTCGAGCATGATCGTAGACGCCAACAGCGACGCGGCACCGCCCGCCCAGCAATTGATACACGGGCATGTTGGCGCGTTTGCCTTTTAAATCCCAAAGCGCCGCATCGACACCGCCCAGCGCGACATTCATCGTCGCGTTGTTGCGCCACAGCGAACTCATATAGTTCGTCTGCCAGATGTCTTCGATCTCATCCGGATCGCGGCCGATGATACCTTGCGAGAGAACCTCCACCGCCGGCGGAATCGTTCCCGGACGGAAGATGTCGGAGGCGGACCCAATGCCATACAAACCGGGCTCGCTCGTCTCCACCTTCACGATGGTCCACGCGGCATTCGCGCGCGTTTGAATCGCGCGTACGCGCGTAATCTTGATCGGAGGCATGCCTCGTCGGGCTTGGACCTCCTGAGCCGTCAGCCATCGTTGGCCGACGGGCGAGAACATGACTCCAGCCGCAAGACAACGCGCTCGAGTCATGGAGAGAAACTCACGCCTATTCATAGCAAAATTGGACTGATCTGGTCAGACCATGGTAATATACCGCATCTAGCAGGTTTCTACAAACAATTATGGCAAACCCACAGGTGTGTCGTTCAGCCCTTTTGATATTGATTGCGTTTGCTTCAGCTTGGGCACAGACCAGCAGCACGAGCCTTCTAGGAACAGTTACCGACAGCAGCGGCGCGCCGGTGGCCGCCGCCGAAATTTCTACAACACATGTTGCGACCAATCGCGCGCGGTCTACAACCACCAATGAGCAGGGATACTACGTACTTCCTGCTCTTGAAGTGGGCGAATATCGGATTACTGTCCAAAAATCCGGTTTCAAAACACAGGTCAGACCTGGCGTGGTCCTCCAAGTTAATCAGCGTCTTACGGTCGATTTCTCGCTTCCTGTTGGCGATGTCGCCGAACGGATTGAAGTTACGGACTCCATATCGGCGCTAGACACATCAAATGCTGCTCTCGGAACGGTCGTTGAACAGAAGAAGATCGTTGATCTGCCGCTGAATGGCCGTAACTACGCGCAGTTAGCGTGGCTCGTTCCAGGTGTGACGCCCGGTCAGCGTCACTCAAACGATAGTGTCAACTTCAGCAACCCCTTCCAGATCGCCGCTAACGGACAGCGCCAATTCAATACTGAAGTCACGATGGATGGCGTCAGCATCAACTCTGCGCTCTTGAACCAATCGAATTTCCGTCCGTCGATCGACGCTCTACAGGAGTTCCGAGTCCAGACGGGCAACTATTCCGCGGAGTACGGTATGCTCTCGGGTGCACACGTCAATCTTGTGCTGCGGTCCGGCACCAATTCAATTCATGGGACTCTTTTCGAGTTCTTTCGCCATGACAACCTTGACGCGCGCGACTTCTTTTTGCCGAGCACGCAGCCGAAGGCGCCCTTCCGGCAGAACCAGTTCGGAGCCACTGGCGGCGGACCGATTAAACGGGATTCTACGTTCTTCTTTTTGTCGTACGAGGGCTTCCGCAAACGGCGAGCCAACGTTGGGAATGCCGTAGTGCTAACGGATGCGCAACGGCGAGGCGACTTCTCGGCGCTAACAACTCCTTTGCGAGATCCGGACAATCCGGGGCAAACTTTCGCAGGTAACGTCATTCCGCCAAGCCGACAAGCTTCACAAGCGCAAGCGTTGCTTGAATATATGCCGCTGGCTAATGTGGCAGGGACGCTGAACTATACCGGCGCCGTACGCCAAAGCGCCAATCAAGAACAGGGCTTTGCGCGTATCGATCACAATATCGGCTCAAACGACAGATTGTTCCTCCGCTATGGCATCAGTGACCAGCACGTTCCGGAGATCCAATTGAACCCGAATTTCTCGATCGTCCAGGATATTCGCGATCAGAACCTGTTGCTGAGCTATATCCACATCTTCGGTCCTACAACTCTTAACGAGACGCGCTTCGGGTATAACCGCGCTAACGACGAGTTCTTCGGCCCTAATCGAGAAGATTTCAGTCCATCGCGTGATCTCGGCATCACGGGTGTTGCGGAAGACCCGAAGCTCAAAGGTGTACCGTCGATAAGCATCCCGGGCATTCTCGGTATTAACGAACACTTCCTCGTCCCGCTAACCCAGTTGGACTGGACCTATTCGGTCTCCGACAACTTGACGATGACCCGAGGGACCCACACGATCAAGACCGGTTTTGACATTCGTAAGAGCAGACTCGACCGCTTCTTTCAGCAGGATAATCGCGGCACGTTCACGTTCACGGGCACACAAACGGGCAACGCGATTGCGGATTTCATTCTGGGCCGCCCCAGCGCAACCAGCCGCGCGGTGGGTCCTGGCATTTACAACAACATCCATCAGGTCCGTCAGGGATATTACGTCCAGGACGATTGGCGCGTCACGCCGAAACTGAACCTGAGTATCGGTCTGAGGTACGAGGTGATGGGTGTGCCAGAGGATTCAGGCGGGAATCTTCGAACATTCGATTTCAATACTCGCAAGCTAGTGCCCGAGTTTGGTGTGACACAGGGACTGTTTCGCTCGGACTTGAACAACTTTGCGCCGCGCTTTGGATTCGCTTACTCTCCATTTCGAATCGGCGGCCACCAGACGGTGTTCCGTGGCGGTTACGGCATCTACTACAACATGCCGCCGCTGCAGATCTTCACCCTGATGGGAAACAATCCGCCAGCGAGCCTTACGGAGACATTCAATGTAGCGAACGGTCAATTTTTGACTTTGGCAAACGGCTTCCCTGGATCTGGGACGCTGCCGGCATTTCCGGCGCTTCTGCCGATTGCGGATGATTTCCGCTCGGCATATGTCCAATCGTGGACCTTGACTGTGCAGCAGGAATTGTTTCGAGGTACGGTGCTTGAAGTCGGCTATGTGGGGTCCAAGAGCACTCGACTGGATCAGACTGTACCGCTGAACATGCCCACGCCAGGGCCGGGCTCAAATCAGCAGCGCCGGCCGATGCCCGACATCGGGGCGCTTCGTTTCTTCTCGAGCGATTCGAACGCGACCTATCATGGATTGCAAACGCGATTCGAACGCCGGGCGGCAAAGGGCATCACGATACTTGCGGCGTACACTTTCTCGAAGACTCTCGACGATAACTTCTTCGCGTCGTCAACGCCGTTGAACACGGCTCGTTGGTCGCAAGACCCTGCGAATCGGAAAGCCGAGAAAAGCGTATCCAGCTTCCATGTGCCGCATCGGCTGTCTCTGACGTACTTGTGGGAGCCCTTTACGGGTCCGACGGTGGGAGAGTCGCGGTTCCTGGGTGAAATCGCTCGAAACTGGCAGCTTTCGGGAAGCACAACCTTCCAGTCGGGACTACCTTTTAGTGTCAACGTTCCGGGTGATCCCGCAAATCTGGGCGCGTTTGGCACGAACATCAGACCCAATCGCGTCGGCCCCAGCCTAACGGATGGGTTCGTACAAGACCCGTTCCTCTGGATCAATCCAGCAGCGTTCGTGTCACCGGATAAAGCAACCGATGCCAAATGTATCGCTGCTCCGAACTCTTGTACATATTACGGAAACCTGGGACGCTTGACCGAAGTTGGCCCGGGCATCCACAATTGGGATCTCGGTATTGCCCGTAGATTCCCGATAACCGAGGGCAAAGTTTTGGAGTTCCGTACGGAGTTCTTCAACTCTTTCAACCGTCCCCACTTCGACACACCGAATCGGACTACCGAATCCGCGGTCTTCGGGCGAATTACGGTCACGAACCCACAGATTCCCAACCGCGACATCCAATTCGCGCTAAAGTTTACATACTGATTGAGGGAGGGTAGCAGATGCAAAGAAGAGATTTCGTGCTCATGGGCGCCGGAGCGGCGCTAACTCCCTCCGGTCTGCTGGCTTCGACCGGTGGTCCGGGTGGAATTGCTATCGGCGATCGCTTCAGTCCGGACCCGACAGAAAAAGACTTCGCAACTTTCAAGCAGTCCGGCGTAGAGTACGCGACGATCTGGACAACGATCGACAAAGTCACGCTCGACTACATGAAGGACATGCGCCGCCGCTTGGAGGCGAATGGCATTCAGTTATGGAACATAGGCATCCTCGACTTGCACTGCGATCCCGCCATGGTGCTGGGATTGCCGGGACGCGACGAAAAGATCGAGCAGTACAAGGCCTATCTCCGAAATCTCGGTCAGGCGGGCATTCGGTATACGACGTATGCGCACATGGCCAACATAAAGATGGGGCCCTACTACGCGACAGGTCGTGGTGTGACCCGGGGTGCTTCGACACGCCTCTTCGATTGGGATGTCGCAAAGAAACTGCCTCTGTCGCATGGCCGCGTCTATAACGACGACGAGGTATGGCAAACCTTCACGACCTTTATCCGTGCTGTCATGCCCGTCGCCGAAAAGGCGGGCGTGAAGATCGGTCTGCATCCGGATGATCCGCCGGTTCCGTCACTCGGTGGTGTGGCTCGCGTTTTCCGCAATGCGGAAGGTTATGAACGAGCCATAAAGATCGCCGACAGCGACAACTTCGGACTATGCTTCTGCGTCGGGACTTGGGCTGAAGGGGGCGCCATGACGGAGAAAGATGTTTACGAAATGATCCGTCACTTCGGACCCCGGAAGAAGATCTTCAAAGTCCACTTCCGCAACGTCGACAAGCCCCTTCCGGTTTTCCAGGAAACCTTCATCGACAACGGCTACATCGACATGTATAAAGTGATGAAGCTGCTGCAGGAAGTAAAGTTCGATGGGGTCATGATTCCCGATCATGTCCCGGAGCCGAGCCCTGCAAGCAATGGGTGGGCGATCGGACATATGCGGGCGTTGCGGGCAAGAGCGCAAGCGGACAAAACCCGCGCCTGACCAGCTCAGTACCGGGCGTCCGCTTCCAAGGGGAACAGCGGCTTTCTTCGGCGTCGATAGTCGAAATGTCGAGGATTGTTGCTGGTGACGCCCGGTGTATCGACGACGAGGAACTCGGCTGCCACCGGCTCGTATGCGGCGCGCGGCGCCACCACTCCCTTCACGATCAGCACACGTTTCCGCTCGGGATGAATGCCGAGACTCAACACCTGTTCGAGACTCATGGGAGCCATTCGCCGGGTGGTCAAAACAATCGTATGCTCTTCCGGAGTTTCGATGACGACAGTTATTCCCTGGTCATTATGCGTCCACCCGCCATGCCGGACCTGAGTTTCTATAAACAATCCGTCTGAAATCGTTCGGATGCGGCCTTGGATTGAAACCGGGGAACCGTGAAGCGTGTCCGTCTTGGCGCCAACCTGAAGCTCGATAGGTTCGCGTACGCCCTTCGCGACACAAGCTGCCACTGCCTTAGGGTCGCAGAGCACGACCAAAGCGTTGGATACGTTCTGCCGGTAAATCTCCTCGAGCAGGATCGTCGAGTCGCCGGGGCTGCCTCCACCGACGTTGTCACCGACGTCCAGAAGCACTACAGGTGTGCGTTCCCTTTGCGCAGCCATGCGAACCGCTTCGCTAACAGAAGGAAGACTGGCGACAAATTCGTTCCGGCGGTTCCATGCTCTCTCCGCCATCCACTTTGCCGCCCGGCTGGCAAGCGCCGCGTCACCATCCGCGACCGCCAGAAACGATGCGCCCATCTCCTCGACATCGGCGTAATAGAACCCCATTGCGACACTTGCGGACAGAATCCCCGGCCACGCAAGCACTGCCTCCAGATCGTCGTAAAGCTGCTTGGCTGGTTCGTTTGCCGTATGCTGCTGTGCGATCTCGATCACCAGGGGCGGTGTCTCGATCGCCATGACAGGCTTCGCTTCCCCGCGAAGGATACGCCCCATCAGATCCGCGGCTTCGAGCCCTCGCTGATATTGATCGAGATGAGGGTTCGACCGATACGCCGTAATTGCATTGGCATGCTGAACCATCTGTCGCGACACATTCGCATGCAAGTCGAGGGAGCAGACGATCGGAATATCCGGGCCAACGTGCTGGCGCATTCTACGCAGGATTTCCCCATCGGCATCGGGAAAATCTTCCGAGACCGTGGCGCCGTGGAGCGCGAGCAGCAGGCCGTCGATGGGGCCACTTGCCTTCAATTGGGCGAGCATCTCGCTCGCGATTCTCTCGAAAGCTTCAGCCTCGATCGTTCCGCTCGGAACGGCGAACGTCGCCAGCAGCGGTAGAAGCTCCCACCCATGCGCCTTCGCGCCGGCGAGCATTCCGCTCAATTCATGTCTTCCATTCAGCCAGCGCTCGACAATTGCCGGGCCGACCGAGTAGCTTGTCGACTCGAACAGATCGAAGGTTGTGGGTACGAATAGAAAGGTATTCGATTCGTGCAGGAATCCTGCAATCGCGACACGGTACACGTTATTTTGCGCCCTCTATTCGGCGTGGAATTGGAATCCTCTTACGCCTGCTTTTCGATAGT
>DASQLD010000435.1:0-10660 GCA_035630195.1 Bryobacteraceae bacterium | reverse complement strand
ATGTTCTCGATCGCGTGGCGATGCAACTCTTCGTCCGCGGGCATTGCACGATGATCGCAGCACCCGTCCAATGTGACGTTGATGGAATATCGAAGCGGTCGCATTACGCAAGAGTACCGCCGATGGGGTGGACGAGCAAGGTTAGCAGCTTCAATGACGCACACCGAAAGTTGATGCGCCCTTGGCTTAAATGTGGACGCAATCGAGGCGGCCCAGCAAGGAGAGCATCGCTGCGGCCCCCTCGCTCAATCGGCCATTTTGTGTTGACCCTTTTTAAGTCTCTCGTCCGCTCACTTCAAATCGAACGCCACAAGATGCTTGCGATCTCGTACCAGCAAGGTTGTGCCCGCCAGCGTCGGCGGCGTCCAGGCATTCTTCAACGCAACCTGCTCCACTTTTCCATGCACCTTCATCCCCTCCGGCGCCAGGGTTAAAAGCGCAAGAGTACCGTCCTCATCGAGCAGAATTACTTTGTCTCCGGCCTTGACCAGGTTTCCTTTCGAGAACGTTCTGTCCTGCCACATCACGCGTCCGGTCTTAACTTCCACGCAAGTGATCGGCGATGGACCGAAGTCCCCACTTGAGCCGTAAACATAACCACCAATGCGAAGCGCCGTCGTGAAGTGTACGCGCAGCCGGTTATGATTCCAGAGCTCCTTCGGATTGCGCGCATCTCCATCAAGTTGTAGTCCTCGCGCTCCCCCGCTATATGCCGACGTGACCACCACAACATTGTCGGAGCCCCACAACGGTTGCGTGATGTTTAGGCCGTAATCGGTCTTGTGCGGATAGCTCCACAGCAACTCGCCATTTATAGGGTTCAACGCGACAACGTCTGCAGCAAACTGCGTTATGAGAACATCTTTGGCGCCGGCGTGCACGACAATCGGTGTTGCCGGAGCGTTTTCATAGCTCAAGCTCTTCCAAAGTAGGGAACCGTCCTTCGGGCTCAGCGCGACAATCGCGTGATTCGGGCCGCCCAGCTTCACGATGATCGTGCCCTTGTACACTATCGGACTCACAGCATAACCGCGGTCGAACTCCGTGCTGCCGGGGAAGTCCTTGTACAATTCCTTGTGCCAGACGAGCTTCCCTGTCTTCTTATCGAACGCATGCATTCGCGCCCGAATGCCGATCGTGTACACCCGGTCGCCGAGCACCACAGGTGTCGAATGCGGCCCGGCTCCCTGCGATAAATCCATGCGTGGGCCCGACTTGTCGTACGCATACTCCCACCGAGTCTTCCCCGTCCCCGCATCCATCGCGATGACAACTTCCTCGCGATCCCGGCTGTACATCGTATAGAGAACGTCATTATCGACTACAACGCCCGAATAGCCTTCTCCCACTACCCGCTTCCACAACTCTTTCGGCCCTCCGGCCGGCCAAGTGGAAGCGATGCCTTTACCGTCAACTATGAAGTTGCCATGCGGACCTCCGAACTGCGGCCACTGGGCATAGGTGGGAATAAACAGTGCCAGCGCTATAAGTATCCGCATAAAATATCACATAAAACAAAGAGACGTGGACCTCAGGCCCACGTCTCCTTTTTAATACAAATGGAAGCCCGCTATACTTTCGAAGGCACGACAAAACCTGCGCGGTAAGGACGAGTAAACATCTTGTTCGCTTCCGCATCGCCAACCACCTGCATCTTTGCCGAGTCGAACGTCAACGAGCGGCCCACACGATACGAGATATTTCCGAGGTGCATTAACGTCGCCGAAATTGCGCCCTCCTCGATGTCATTCGTCTGCTTGGACCGGTCATTGCTCTTCACGACTTCGATGAAGTTGCGCCAGTTGCTCCCGCCATCGGTCTTCGCAGGGCCTTTTTCAAGCGAACGCGTCGTCCCGCCACGTGGCCCTGTGTTCTCTGCAGTCTTGCCCAGCCACGATTCGTACTTGTTGTAGCCGTCGATCGCCAGGTAGCCGTTGGAGCCGTAGAAAGTGTTGCCAACAGTGTTGAGATTCTTTCCGCCATCGGCGCCGCCGATGCCCGCTTCATGGTTCGAATCCCAATGCCGAACTTCGAAGACCATCATCTTGTGCTTGCCGCCTTCGTTGAATTCATACGCGATGTTCAACGTGTTTGGCGTCTGCTGGTCGTCATCGAACATGAAGTGTCCACCGATTGCCGCAACCTTCGTTGGATACTTCACACCCAAGCCCCAGCGAGCGATGTCGAGCTCATGAATGCCCTGGTTGCCGAAGTCGCCGTTACCGTAATCCCAGAACCAATGCCAGTTGTAGTGGAAGCGATTCTTGGTAAACTCCGTCTTTGGAGCTGGTCCTAGCCAGAGATCGTAATGCACACCGGCGGGAACCGGCTCCGGTCGCGCCCGGCCAATCGTGTCGCGGCGCTTGAAGCACAGTCCGCGAGCCATGTAGACATCGCCGATCAGCCCTTCGCGCATCTTGTTCACGGCCTCAATTGGACCGCCGTTGGAGCGCGCATTTACGCCGCCTTGAACAATCTTGTTGTACTTCCGTGCCGCTGCCACGATCTGCTTCGATTCGAAGATGTTATGCGAAACCGGCTTCTCGCAATAAACATGCTTTCCGGCCTGCAGCGACCAGATCGTCTGAAGTGTGTGGTTGTGGTTGGGCGTCGCGATCGAGACACAGTCGATGTCCTTCTCTTTCTCGAGAAGCTCACGAATGTCTACATACCGCGCCGGACGTTTGCGCCCGCTCGCCTCGACCTCCTTCAACCGGTTGTCGAGAATGCTCTCGTCGATGTCGACCAAAGCGGCGATTTCGACGTCTTTCATTCCGGAATAAGCTCGGATATGTGAATTGCCTTGCCCACGCAAGCCAACTACCGCGACGCGGACGGTGTCGCTCGGCGCCGCTTGCGCGCTGGACGCAAACGTAGCGCTGGCAGCCGCCGCTGAACTCATGACGAAGTGTCTTCGATTCATAGGAAAGAATTTCTCCAGATCGGCGCTTGGACGATCTCGTGACTGTCTCTACTATACCGGAAGCCGGCAGTGGATGGAGGCTCCCGGACGTCCATTGCGCCGGGTTCGGGGAGAGAGTAGCCTTGACAGTATGACTCCAGAGCAAGCCGCTACCGTTACCGAATTTTTGTTGCCGCAGATTGAACAGGAAATTGAAACGACTGCGAGAGTTATCTCCGCAGTTCCCGATGACAAGAAGACATACACGCCGCATGACACATGTATGAAAGCAGGCGATTTGGCTGAACATATCGCCTGCTCCGATATGTGGTTTCTGGAGAGTGTCATTGCTGGGGAATTTGGTCCTTTTCCCGAGGCCTCAGGCACGCCGACCGCCGACGTTGCGAGTACTTACAAAGCGCGCGGAGCGGAACTCGTTGAGAAGATTAAAAAACTGTCCGGCGAGCACTTGGCGAAGCCCGTCACGTTCGTCAACTGGACCCTTCCGAATGTCACGTTTCTGCAGGTCATGATGAAGCATTCCGTACATCATCGCGGTCAGCTCACGGCCTACTTGCGGCCGATGGGCGCAAAGGTGCCTAGCATCTACGGCGGCAGCGCGGATGAACCTTTCACAGCTACCGCCTAAGGCGAAGATTTCGGGAACCCCACCGACAGGTTAACCATCGAATACTTAGGAACGCCCGAAGGGATAGGTCGGGCGAAACCAGACCGGACCCCCTCCGGGCTGGCGGTTCCGAACACTTGGCCGTAAGCGCACTCCTTGTGAAGTCCGGCCACCGGTGAGTTGCGTGTCCTCCGAGCAACTCACCGGTATTTTTGTTTTATGACACTCATCGATCGCGTGGCAGGCTGCTTCAAAGGACTCGCCATTGGTGATGCCATTGGCAAGCAGACGGAGACGCTATCCAGAGAAGATGTTCAACGCTGGTATCCGACTGGCATTTCCGGATTCCATGGCGAACCCGGACATACTATCCCTCGCTATCTGGGGAAAAGATACGAGTGGCGCATTGGAGAAACAACGGATGATACCGAACAGACACTTGCCGTCGTGCGTGCCATCTTGCGCGATGGGCATGCCAGCCACACAGGAATCGGTCGCGAGCTTCTGCAATGCAGGAAGTCGGCACACCCGGGTGTGTCGTTATGGATGTTCCTCGCAATTGGGGATCCTGCCCGCATAGCGTCCGAAGGCAACGGGTGCGGAGCCGCTATGCGAAGCGCCCCGATTGGCGTCATCTACTCATCGAGCAATCTGGACGATCTGATTCAAGGCGCCTTTGAGTGCGCAATTCCCACTCACGGTGGGCAGCTCGCTATCTGTGCCGCTGCCGCTGTAGCCGGGGCCGTGTCAGCGGCTCTTGAAGGTCGTTCCCGCGACGAAGCGTTGGCCGTAGCCATCAGAGCTTCTAAAGAAGCCGAACCACTTCGGCCGTCCGCCCCGGGCGTGACCATGGCTCAATCGATAGAGTCCATTCATTCCGACTTGGTAAGGAGAAAGCACCTGGATGTCGATGAGCTTGCCGAGCGGTACTTCCCAAATAGCCCACAACTCATCGTTCCCTTGGCAATCAGCTTGGCTCTAGTCACCGGGTCCGTAGAGGAATCCGTCCTGCTCGCTGCCAATATTAGTGGAGATTCGGATTCCGTGGCATCAATAGGCGGGGCGATTGCCGGCGCTCTCAATCCAGAGACAATAAAGGAAAGCTGGTGTGACGTTGTGAGAACGGTGAACGAGGAATACCTCGTCGATTTCGCCGCGCCGCTTCTTATGGAGCGCTGTGACCAGCGCACTGCAGAACGCCAAGGTACACACCCCAAGGACCCACAGCGCTTCGAAATTGATGGGCCATGACCCGGGAGAGTTGGTGCAAGTGATTCAGGTCGTGAGCTGCCCAAGTTGAAAGCAACTCCGACAAAGTGACGGAGCCGAATACCGGATGCCGGCCTCGTTTCTCGAGATCTTCTTTCCGTAAGTTCATTGCGCGCAGTTCCGATACATTCGCTGACCGCAGCCGAGCGAATTCGTCGAGCAACTGCTCGAGCGATTTATCGCGACTGTAGTGCTGGTGTCCCAATCGATCGAATGGCTCGAACGTTTCGTTCTCGCCAGACTGCAACACCATCCTTGCTCGAACCATCCAGTCCGTGCTTTCGCAGTGAACGAGATGCGCAATGACGTCGAAAGGGTTCCAAGTGTTCTCTCCCTCATTCTGCGTCGTCCAGGTCTTAGGCAGATCACGCAAAAGCGCGCTGAGAGTTGCAGGCGTGCGGTCAAGCAACGTTATGGTGTTGTTTAAATCGTGTTCCATAGGTCAACTGCGCTTCTGGGAACTTGCGCGGCTTCCACCGACGAATCCCAGGTCCACGATCACGGCGACGAACATGACCACAAGGTAAAACGCATCCACTGCCTGACCCGATTTCGTCAGCCACGTGTACGCGACGAGCGTTACTGGCATGAAGATGAATCCAAGCAGCGGGAGTAGGATAGTGTCGTGCACACCGCGGAAGAAGTCGGTGAACATGTAAAGCAGAACTATCCCTATCCGCGGGAACGCCAGAATGAGAATTGCGAGTAAGCAGGGCATGGCTCACTATCGAATGAAATCAATCTTACGCAGCCCGCCAGCCGGCTTGTCGCCCTCAAAGTAAGGAAACGACTCTTTTTGCCGGCCATTCTCAATTGCCACGCCATACGGTGGGTCACCAAATGGGAATACTTTCTTGAGTGCAGCCGCATCGCCTGAAAGCCCAGCCTTCAACCCCGTGTCTTTCAAGAAGCCGGGACCAAACTGCGGATTGACAGTGGGAAGCGCGACGATCTTTGTGTCCGCCCAGTCGAACGTGGACATCGTCTTTGCGGCCTGATAGCAGTGGGAGCACTCGGGATCGAAGAAGTACAGAAAGTGTTTCCCATGTTGGAGCGAGTACGGCTGTCCATTCACCGTGATCGTCTTTGGCGCTTGAACTCCGCTCTGCCGAGCATAGGTCACACCGACCGACACAAACGCAAAGACCGCCACCGCGCCGAGAATGATAGCTGCTGTGCGCTTTCCATCGGAAGGCCGTGCCCAAAAACCAGCGCCGATTGCCATCAGCAGGAAGATTCCGTCCACAATAAAAAACCCTGGACCAATAGCGCGTTTGATCATTGGGAAGCAACTGCAGTCGGCGCCGCGCAACACATCGTAGTAGTACCCGATGTATGCGATGAACGCGATCAGCAGCAGGCCCGTCAGCCATGCGCCCCAGCGGCGGAAACGCGGGATCAGCAACAACATGCCTGCGAACGTTTCGGCAATACCGAAGCTAATTGCGGCAGCCAAACCTAGGTCGGCAGGCACTTGGGCCTGGACCATCTTGCTCGCCGCGTTGAACGGATCGGTGATCTTCCAGACGCCAGCTACAAGAAACACTACCGCCAGCAGGACAGCGGAAACAACACTCAGCACGGTCTTCCACGCAGGAAGATCCAGGGCTCCGGCCTGCTCCGGAGCCTGTGCAATACTGTCATCCATGCCTACCATTTTAGCCCGCTTTTCCCAAAGCGGACGGTGGGTTATAACAGCCATCTTTCTGAGTGCATGGAGTTTGCAGGCGCAGCCTGCAGACCTGATCGTCGACAACGTCCGCGTCCATACCGGTAACCCCAAGCAGCCTCGCGCGACAGCCATTGCGGTCCGCGGTACACGATTCCTTTATGTCGGTGATGACCCGTCGCGCCATGTGGGTTCTTCGACACGTCGCATCAACGCGAATAATGGTGTCCTGATCGCCGGCTTCATCGACTCGCATGGGCACATGGCAGGTTTGGGCGACCTTCTCGAATCGCTCAATTTCCGCGGAGTGAAATCGACTGCGGCGGTTGCCGAAATGGTCCGCGGAGCCGCACAGACTCGACCGAAAGGGGAATGGATCAAAGGGCGGGCCTGGGATCAGACCGAGTGGGGCGGGGCCTTTCCTACCGCTGAGATCCTCGACAAGGCGGCTCCCGATCATCCGATTTATCTGAGTCGCGTCGACGGACATGCTGCGTGGGTAAACACTCGCGCCCTCGAGCGTGCCGACATTCAACGCCAAACGCCCGACCCTGCCGGCGGAAAGATTTACCGCGACGGCTCGGGAAAGGCGACTGGCATTCTCATCGACAGAGCACAAGGCCTAGTCGCCAGTAAGATTCGAGCGCGGACGCCGGAACAGATTGAGCGCGCCATTTCACTCGCAGCCCAGGAGTGCGTTCGCTTCGGGATTACCAGCGTCCACGACGCTGGCATCGGGTCCGGAGAACTGGCTGCCTATCGTTCGCTGATCTTGAAGGGAAAGCTGCCCGTCCGTGTCTACGCGATGATCGGTGGAGCCGGCAACCTATGGAACGAATACTTAAAGAAAGGTCCGGAACTCTCTGAAAAGCTGACAGTTCGTAGTGTCAAGCTGGTATCTGATGGAGCCATGGGCTCACGTGGTGCTGCCTTCCTGCAGCCGTACGCCGACGACGCTAAGAATTCCGGTCTGCTCATACTCAGTGGCGCCGAAATCGAGAAGATTGCCCGTCAGGCCATTGAGCGTGGCTTTCAAGTGAATACACATGCGATCGGGGATCGCGCGAATCGGACCGTCCTCGAGGCTTACAAGGCGGTGCTCGGGGGAAAGAACGATAGGCGCTTTCGCATCGAGCACGCCCAAGTTGTCGATCCGTCCGACATAAAGCTGTTCGCGGAAAATTCCATCATTGCTTCCATCCAGTCGACGCACGCAACTAGCGACATGCGCTGGGCCGAGTCTCGTCTTGGAAAGGCGCGCCTTGCAGGCGCATGGTTGGCGCAGACATTCCTCGCGGCGGGTGTGCCTATTGCGAATGGATCGGACTTTCCCGTCGAGGAAACGAATCCGCTTTTAGGTTTCTACGCTGCGGTGACTCGTCAGGATGCGTCGGGCAATCCTCCCGGTGGTTTCCTCCCCAAAGAGAAGCTAACGCGTGACCAAGCCCTGCGAAGCTGGACGCTCGGAGGGGCTTACGCGGCGTTCGAAGAAGCCGAGAAAGGGAGTATTGAAGTCGGCAAACTAGCGGACTTCGTCATTCTGTCGGAAGACCTCACCAGGACTGCTGAGGTTCGGCTGACGGTTGTTGGCGGCGAGATTGTGTATCAAGCCAGATGAGTTTCTTGGCCTTTCTAGTAGTTATCACCGAATCCCTAATTACGGTCCCGAGTGCGCACTGGACTGCGATAGCGCTCAAAACGCCATTGAACAGTGCCACCGTCCACGGATCTTTCGAGGTAGTGAGTGGCGGGACGCAGATTCAGGCGATGATCCTGAGTCGCGAAGAAGCCGAGCGTTTCAATAGGGGCAGGTCGAATCGCCCACTGTTTACGTCCGGTTTCGAGAAGTCGGAGCAGTTCCGCGTCCTCATTCCGGACGCCGGGGACTACGTCTTAATTCTCGACAATCGTCTGGAAGCTCGCTTCCCGACTCAAGTTTCGCTACGTCTGGAGATGACCCACCCTAACGACGCTCGAGCACAAACCGTCCCACCCGAACGCCGCCGAGCGACGGTCGCGCTTAGTCTGCTCTTCTTCGGATCGGTGGTCGTATTCTCGGCGGTTAGGTTCCTAAGGACTTGAAGAACGCCCGGGCTGCGGCGGCGGTTTGTTGGACGTCCTCGTCCGAGTGAGCGTACGACATGAAGCCCGCTTCGAACTGAGATGGAGCCAAATAAACACCGGCATCAAGCATGTGGTGGAAGAACTGCTTGAAGAGCTGAGTATTGGACTTTTTCGCGCTGTTCCAGTCAGTTACCGGCTCATCCGTAAAGAAGAACGTGAACATCGATCCGACCCGGTTGATCGTGACGCCCGGCAAAGATTCTGTACATAGCGCAGATGTCCTTCTTTCAATCACATCATACACTTCTGGATGGTTCTTCAAGTACTTTAGCATCGCGATTCCGGCGCTCACAGCGAGCGGGTTGCCAGACAGCGTACCGGCTTGGTAGATCGGCCCCGAAGGCGCCACCTTGCTCATGATGTCGAGCCGACCGCCGTAAGCAGCGATCGGTAATCCGCCGCCGACGATCTTCCCGATTGTCGTCAGATCGGGCTTTATTCCATAAAGCTGCTGAGCGCCGCCGAAGGCTAACCGGAAACCCGTCATCACTTCATCGAAGATGAGCAAGGACCCGTGCGCTTTTGTGACGGCCCGGAGGCCCTCGAGGAACCCTGGAAGGGGCGGCACGCAGCCCATGTTGCCGACGACAGGTTCAACGATAACGCAAGCGATCTGATCGCCCTGTTCACGAAATGCAGCTTCTACCGCGTTCAGATCGTTGAACGGGAGGACAATTGTTGTGGCGGCGAAGCTCTCTGGAACTCCAACGGTGTCGGAGATCGCCAGAGTTGCCATTCCCGAACCTGCTTTGACGAGCAGGGAATCGACGTGGCCGTGGTAGCAACCTTCGAACTTGATCGTCAGATTCCGACCGGTGAAACCCCGAGCGACTCGAAGCGCGCTCATGGTCGCCTCTGTACCGGAATTGACGAGACGAACCAGTTCCATGCTTGGCATGGCTTCCCGGATCAGTTCAGCCAGGATGATTTCGCGCTCTGTCGGAGCGCCGAAGCTCGTTCCGATCTCGAGCACCTCTCTCAGCGCATCAATGACCGGCTTCGGGCGATGGCCGAGGAGTAGCGGTCCCCAGGAGCAGATGTAGTCGATGTAGGAGTTTCCGTCGACGTCGATGAGCCGCGAGCCCTCTCCCTTAGCGATGAACCTTGGCGTCCCGCCAACGCCTTTGAAAGCCCGGACAGGTGAGTTAACGCCGCCGGGTGTTACCTTCTGGGCGCGGGCAAAGAGTTGGTCAGAGCGCGAATGATCCACGCTGCTATCTTATCGGCACGCGATGTTGGTGTCTTTGATGAGCCTAACTCCGTCGACCTCGATGTTGATTGGAAGGAGGCCGGACGGCAGAAATCCGCCCGGCACACGCACGGCGATTTTCAGTTGGCCGGCTTGCCGAGTGATCGACAGGACCTCGGCTTCGATGCCACCGATCGAGACGATTATGACCGGCTGAGCGGCGATTCCTTCCCCCGTTACCGAGAAGGTCACTGGGGATGTTCGCAGCGCGGGCGTGTCGAGCGAGTTCGGGGTTCCGTCTTCGTTTCGAATCGTCCCGGTCAGCGCTGGCGCACTCGCTTTAACTTCGACGGAGGCGATCGCCAGTGGACCGATATCGTCCGCCACGATTACATCGGTGAGACCCAAGGTCGTCGTCGGAGGCACGATTAACGTGATGCGGTGCGCCTCGACTGATAGGATCTCGGCATTGTTCGGCCCGAAGAGTACTCGGACGCCCTTTTCCGGGAGGCGATCATCGGAGGAAATATAAGCGACCTGTCCGGGAGCGATCGGCTCCTCTTTGTCAGTACCCGCGTGCAGAATACGAAGCGAAGCCAGCGTGATCGGACTCGCGCCATCAGTTGGTACGAGCCTGCGGATGCGGGCATTCAGCGAATCCGCCACCAGAATGGAGCCATCGGATTCCGGAAGGATGTCCGTCGGGCCGTTTAACGGCTTTTCTGCCAACACTTTCCAGCGTCCCTCGGGTTCGATTTGCAAAACGCGATGTGCGCCCGCGTCGGCAACCAGAATGCTCCCACTGGGTTCGATTCGTAATCCGCGCGGATCGACCAACGGAACATCTTTGACGGTTGTGATGCGGCCGTCCCGCCCCAA
>DASQLD010000434.1:0-14837 GCA_035630195.1 Bryobacteraceae bacterium | reverse complement strand
GGCCTGAAACTCGAAAGCGTGAAGATCGAAGACCTCGGACGCGCACGACGCATCACCGTGGACAAAGACAACACGACTGTTGTTGACGGAGCCGGCGACAAGAAAGCGATCGAAGGCCGCATAAAGAAGTTGCGTGCCCAGATCGAAGACACGACGTCGGACTACGATCGCGAGAAGCTACAGGAACGTTTGGCCAAGCTCGCAGGCGGTGTGGCGATCATCAAAGTCGGCGCGGCGACCGAGACGGAAATGAAGGAAAAGAAGGCGCGTGTCGAAGACGCGCTGCATGCCACGCGTGCCGCCGTGGAAGAAGGCATCGTTCCCGGCGGCGGCGTTGCGCTGCTTCGTGCGGCAAGCGCCCTCACGGACGAGGATCTCGATGCGGACGAGAAGTTCGGTCTGAATATCGTTCGCCGCGCTTGCGAGGAGCCGCTGCGCCAAATCGTATTGAATGCAGGTCAGGAAGGCGCAGTGGTATTGGCTCAGGTACGTTCGAACGCCAGCGCTAACTATGGCTATAACGCAGCTACGGAAACATACGAAGACCTGATCTCTTCGGGCGTCCTCGACCCGACGAAGGTAACTCGTACGGCACTGCAGAATGCTGCTTCGATCGCGTCTCTGATGCTGACCACCGAGGCTCTCATCTGCGACATTCCGGAAGAAAAGGAAAGCGCTCCGGCGCCTGGTGGTCATGGACCACAAGGTATGGGCGGCTTTTAATTTCGAGTCACTTTCGAGCATGTCGAACGGCGGACCTTCACGGGTCCGCCGTTTTGTTTGCTCGATGGCTTCGAAATCCGGTTGACATCCCTTCCGGGTTCATATATCAATATCCTATGCCTAGGATGCCAATGCCTCGGGGCGCGCTCGCGATGCTCGGCTTGCGTTTCTTACAAAGCAGCCGCTTCCATGGTTACGTGATTGCGCGACGCATCCACAATCTTTCAAACGCTGTACTGGAGGTAGAGGAGGGATCCTTCTATCCGTCATTGCAACGCATGGTTATGGAAGCTGGGTCTCAGCCAGGTGGGGCATCTCCGAGAGGGGGCCGGGTGTGCGCTTCTACACATTAAGGAAGGCTGGCAAGCGACAGCTAAACCGAGAGCTGTCCGAGTACCAGCAGGTGAGTGCCGCGATTCAAGTAATTCTCAGGACGGCCTGACGCTATGCGCAATTGGTTTCGTCGTCTCAACTACCTCATCAACCGCCTGCGTCTCGAGAAAGAACTCGCGGAGGAGATGGCCGCACATCAAGAACTAATGGACCCACTAAGACGGAACGCTTTCGGAAACGCTCTGCGATTTCGTGAACAGACTCGCGATATCTGGGGGTGGAAATGGGTGGATGACTTACGACAGGACCTTCAGCATGGTATTCGAGGACTTGTTCGCGATCATCGCATTGCGGTATCCGCACTGCTGGCGATCGCACTGGCTGTCGGCGCCGCAACCGCTGTGTTCAGTGTGGTCGACCGGAGTCTCTTTCGCCCGTTGCCGTACCAGGAGGGAGATCGCCTTGTCACTGTGGGCTTGATTCTGCCCTCTTGGGGACCCGCGATGTTATGTTTGCCGGCGCTTATCGAGATTGGCAGTTTACGCAAACGGCATTAGACCTCACGTTTTGGGACGGTGTTCGGGCTTGTGATCTCGGTGGCGATTCACCTCAACGAGTGAATTGTGCGAAAGCAGATTCAACTTTTCTCCCGACGCTTGGAGTACAGCCGCTCTTAGGACGCAATTTCACTGCGGAGGAGGACACCTCTGCCGGCGAGCCCGTAACATTGGTTTCCTTCGTCTTCTGGCGAACGCATTTAGGTTCCCATGTGCACGCGCTTAACAAGCATATTCAAGTCGATGGTAAGGCAGCACGGGTCGTCGGAGTTCTACCCGGAACATTTCAAACACCGAGTCTGGAGCCCATCGACGTACTCCTGCCGCGAAAATTGCCCCGGGAACGAACACGCAACGTGGAAATCCAGGTCATCGGCAGACTGCGGCCACACCAGACATTAGAGTCCGCGACAGTGGCGCTTGACCCGCGCTTTCAATCGTTCCGAGCCGACTTCGGCGCGCGCGTAGGAGACAACTTCGCAAAGACGATGCGACTTCGCATCACAAGGCTGCGCGATCAGCAGGTGCAGCATTACCGTATAGCTCTTTGGATGTTGCTGGGCGCAGTGGCGGCGTTTGTATTGGTCGCGTGCGCGAACGTAGGCAATCTGCTTCTGGCTGGTTCGATCGCACGGAAGCAGGAGTTCGCGATTCGGGCAGCACTCGGGGCTTCGAGGCAGAGACTTGTTCGACAGATGCTGACCGAGAGCGGATTGCTGGCGTTGGTCGGAGGCGCCGTAGGCTGTGTTCTTGCCTGGTGGTTCCTTCGCGTGGCTATCGCGCTGGCTCCCGATGGTGTTCTGCGGCTGCGTCAATCGGGACTTGACGCGCGCGTTTTGGCGTTTGCCTTGGCGTTATCGCTCGGTACAGCGATCCTGTTCGGCCTCGGACCTTCGTTACATCGGCTCGGGACAGAAGTTCTGGCCGGCAATCGTGTCGTACGGCAGCGCAGGAGCTGGGTCGGCCAGCTACTCATCATCGGACAAATCGCGGCGTCGGTTGTTCTCCTAACTGCTGCCGGTCTCTTTCTTGTGAGCCTATGGCGGCTGCAAAACGCGCCCCTCGGATTCGAACGCGAACGGGTTGTTACTGCATCGTTTACTTTGCCACAGTACCGGTACGGGGATGATGCTCGCCAAATGGATTTCTTCAGGCAACTTGAAGAGCGATTGAATGGAATGCCAGGAACCGTTGCCGCTGCTATTACCGATTCTCTGCCTCCTGGCGACGAGACCCGAAGATCACCGCTTGCAAATCAGACAGGATCGGAAATCGTCGGTAGCATCCGTCGGCGCTACGTATCCCCCGGCTACTTCGAGGCCCTTGGAATTCCCATAAAATTGGGCAGATCTTTCACGGATGCTGACAGGGATCCTGGTGATTTACCGATCATTCTGAATGAAAGGCTGTGGCGATCAGAATTTGGTCAAGCAAGCCCGATCGGAACACGCACGGGGACGAAGTGGCCAAGGGTCATCGTAGGCGTAGCTGGCGACGTCAGAAATGATGGTCTGGCCAACCGTCCCGATCCCGAATTTTATGTTGTCCGAAAGACGTCACGTCAAGGAATACCAGGAGATTCTGATCCCGCGTGGTGGCGCCGTGCGACAGCAGTGGTTCGGACGACCCTCAATCCGCAAGCCACTTCAGAGTTTCTGAAGTCGGCGATTGAACAGTTGGACCCACATCTACCTGTACAGATCCGATCCATGCAGAATGAAGTCGATCGACTGCTTATTCGACCTCGATTTCAAACCGCACTTCTGAGTCTCTTTGCGCTTACAGGACTTGTTCTAGCAGGAATCGGTCTTTACGGCTTGATCTCGTTTTTGGTTGCTCAGCGGACGCGTGAGATCGGGGTGCGCATCGCACTTGGCGCAACACCAGCAGGCATTGTCAAAATGATCGTTTCCGACATTGGACGATGGACCGTAGCCGGCGTTGTAATTGGAATAATCGCGGCCGCGGGCTCAATGCGGCTGCTTGAAGCTATGCTGTACCAAACGAAGGCGCTGGATCCTCGCACCCTGTTCGGAGCGATAGTAGCTCTCGCAACCGTAGCCCTTGTCTCGGCTTGGATTCCAGCTCGCCGAGCATGCGGCATCGAACCGACTGTCGCGTTGAGACAGGAATAAACCTCAGCTGAAAGCCGCGCGATCGCCAATGCGCGCCGTATCCAACGTCCGACATAAGTTGCATTGGTTTGAGTTGTCTCACTCGACGTTTGGCGAAATCCGAATTTCCGATCGTGATACGAAGGGGCGACTTCTGTTTCCTCACTTGCGACGCGCACTCGAGCCAGCCGTGTGTTTAGTCTTGCTTCGCGCTTCGGAAGCGCGAGACCATCATTATCAACATCAGTGCGAGCTGGACCGTAAGCTGAAGCGTACAATCGGCGTGAGCAGCTCAGTTGGAAAACGGTCAGGAACGCAATGAGCTACATGGAGAGGTGACATAAGAATGGATGAGTGTCCGAAATACCCAATTCCTCCGCCTTTTCCATCTCTCTTGACTGATGTCGATCAATCCGTCACGATAAAACTGCCAGCTCCGCTCGATCCTTTATCGAAACGGATGAGAACACTCTATTTCCTTCAACGGAATCCGCAAGCGTCGCGGAAGTGGGCGCTGTTAAATAAGCTCGCCCTGGAACCCGTTCCGCAGCGGCCGAGTTGGTGGGCACTTGCGAGCACGTCTTCCATCTGTGAGCATGAGAGTAATTTGCTAAGGACTGTCATGGTTAATGTCCGCCGCCGCTCCCTTTTGTGGTGGTTCGGTTATAAGTTTCACTTTATTGGCTTGATCGGAGTTCGGCATCTGTTGCTGGCGTCTAGTTTGGTACTCACGGGTTGCAACACTTTGCAGTCTCTTAGTTCTCAGCCCGATAAACCACAAGCAGCGACACCGAAGTCAACGACCGAGGCGCCTTCTCCCACTGCCTGGTCCGCGCAAGACGACGGGCAGTGGATAATGCCTGCGAAAGATTACGCCAATACAAGGTTTAGCGGACTCACTCAGATTCATCGCGGCAACGTGAAAGGCCTGACGATGGCCTGGAGTCTGGCAACAGGGCTCGAACGCGGTCACGAAGCGGCGCCGCTGGTGGTGAATAACACGCTTTATTACGTTACGCCCTTCCCGAACCTTCTGCTGGCGCTCGATCCTTTAACAGGCGCAAAGAAGTGGCAGTATGATCCCCAGCCGGCCGATGCTGCCAAAGGCGTTGCATGCTGCGATCAGGTGAACCGCGGAGCTGCCTTCTTTAACGGAAAGATCTATTACGCGACCTTAGACAACCACCTGGTGGCCGTGGACGCTAACACCGGCAAGCAGGTATTTAAAACGAAACTAGGCGAAATCAACCTGGGCGAAACCATGACAATGGCGCCTATCGTTGTGAAGGGAAAAGTTTTAGCCGGCAACTCGGGCGGTGAATTTGGCGTGCGAGGCTGGATTTCCGCTGTGGACGCAGAAAGCGGACGCGAGGCTTGGCGCGGCTACAGCACCGGCCCAGATAAGGATGTGCTCATCGGCCCCAACTTCAGGCCTTTCTACAAAGAAGATCAAGGCAAGGATCTTGGAGCGACTACGTGGCCACCCGACCACTGGAAGATCGGAGGGGGGAATGTTTGGGGTTGGGTGCAGTACGATCCCGAACTAGATCTTATCTACTATGGAACGGCCAATCCAGGTCCATGGAATCCCGATATTCGGCCAGGAGATAACAAGTGGACCGCAGCCATGTTCGCGCGCAGGCCAGATACCGGCGAAGCGGTTTGGGCTTATCAGTGGACACCTCACGACGTGTTTGACTACGACGGCGTGAATGAGTCCATTCTGGTTGACCTCCCTTTTAAGGGGCAGACTAGAAAAGTTTTGCTACGGGCGGAGCGCAATGGCTTTTTCTATGTGATGGATCGAGGGACCGGTGAGGTTTTGTCTGCAGAACCCTTTGTATATAGCAATGTCGTGAAGAAGATCGATTTGAAGACTGGCCGCCCTATAGAAGACAAATCGAAGGCCCCGGGATTCGGCCGTGTAGCAAGGAACATCTGTCCCGCAGTGCCGGGCGGCAAGGGCTGGGGACCTATGGCCTACTCTCCTAAAAGTGGTCTCGTCTATATTCCGGCCACCAACTTATGCAATGACATTGAGGGTGTGGAGGCGAACTACATTGCAGGCACACCCTATACGGGCCACAAGACGTTGATGTATGCGGGCCCGGGCGGCCATCGCGGCGAGATGATTGGATGGGACCCGGTACGGAATGCAAAGCGATGGGGGATCAACGAGAAATTTCCTGTGGTCGGTGGAGTCTTAACTACGGCGGGAGATCTGGTGTTTTATGGGACGATGGATCGCTGGTTCAAGGCGGTGGATGCAAATACCGGAGAACTGCTGTGGTCGTTTCAAACTGCTTCGGGTATTATCGCGCCTCCCATGACCTTTAAGGGTGCGGACGGGCAGCAGTATATCGCCGTCGTCGATGGCGTAGGGGGATGGGCGGGCTCGGTTGTGGCCGGTGATCTGGATAGCCGCGATGGGTATGCGGATAAGGGCTTCGTGAATGCGATGAAAGACCTGCCGCAGCATACGGGCAAGGGCGGCAAGATCTACGTTTTCAAGCTACCGTGAAGACGTTTGGGGGAATTATGCTTCTGGGTGTGGTGACGCTGAGTCTGGCTTGGCTAGTCCCGGGAAGTCAGCCGGAGGCCGCGCCTTCGATTAGCAAGCCCTCGTCCCACAAGAAGCTACGGGTATGCGCCGATCCGAACAATCTGCCGTTCTCCAACGAGCGACTGGAAGGCTTTGAGAACAGAATTGCCGAAGTTTTAGCTCGCGATCTTCATGCCGAACTTGAATATTTCTGGTGGGCTCAACGCCGCGGCTTTGTACGAAATACTCTGAAAACCGGAGACTGCGACCTGATCGTGGGTATCGCTACCGGTGTGGAGATGGTGCTGACGACTGCGCCGTATTATCGGTCGACGTATGTGTTCGCCTCGCGCAAGGATCGTGATTTGCAGATACGATCCTTTGACTCTCCGCGGCTGAAGCAGCTAAAGATTGGCGTGCAGATTATCGGGGACGATTACGCGAACACTCCTCCCGTGCACGCGCTTGCACGCCGCGGCATCACCAATGTACACGGGTACAGGGTGCTTGAAGACTACAGGCAGCCGAATCCGCCTGCCCGTATCCTTGATGCTGTTGTTCGGGGAGAGGTGGATGTTGCGGTAGTCTGGGGACCACTGGCCGGTTACTTTGCAGGGAAGCAACACATACCTCTGCAACTGACGCCTGTCGCTCCCCGGATTGATACACCATCACCTCCTTTTGTGTACGACATCAGCATGGGTGTTCGACAAAAAGAAATTGGGCTTAAGCGGGAGATCGAAGCTGCTATTGCAAGAAACCGCGGTGAGATTGATCGAATTCTTGCCGAGTTTCACGTTCCAAGAGTAGATACACGGCGGAGTGCACGATGATCGGCATCCGGACCGTGTTTTTTCGTGAGCGGGTGGTTGCTTGCATTCTTCCGGTCTGCATTCTGCTTGTTTCTTGCAACCGGGAGAAACGTATAGCCGAGGTATCTGCCTCCGCCGCTACGACCACGACGCAGGAGAAAGATATTCCACTTCAGCCAGGCGGTCTTGGCGCAGGCGAAAAGATGGTTCCTCCTTTAAAAGACCGGTCGCGAAATCCATTCGAGGGGAACTACGATGCGATGAACAATGGAAAGCGGCTTTTCTCCTGGTACAACTGCGCTGGATGCCATAGCTCAGGAGGCGGAGGCGCGATTGGACCTCCACTGATTGATGCGAAATGGATATACGGCAACAGCCCTGGCGATATTTATGAAACGCTGATCAAAGGACGAAAGAACGGGATGCCGGCGTTTGGGGGCAAGATTCCGGATTATCAGGTGTGGCAGTTGGTCACGTACGTAAGATCGTTGAGCCATGAGGCTGCTGCCCCGCAGCAGAAGCAACAATGAAATGGATCTCGCCGGCTTTGCTGCTTACGCCGAGGTTAACATTGGCGTCCGCTTTGGGAGGCAATCAATCGGCGTTAAACCCGCATGGGCCATTGGCGAGTCGCATCTCCGAGCTGTGGTGGTATATGTTCGCGGTCCTGACGGCCGGATATGTGGTGACGCTCGTCATCCTGTTTTGGGCTCTCCGGCAGGGACGCCGGGGAAAGCGCCCGGATCTCATAAAGAGTAGAAACGTTGTTCTTATCTGGGGTCTCGCAATTCCAGGAGTCGTGTTTACAAGCGTGCTCTTCTACAGTGTTCTGGTTGGACAAACAATGTCAGTCGACCCGTACAAGAATGCCTTAACGATACACATCACCGGCAAACAATGGTGGTGGCAGGTGCGCTATCTGCACGGCAGTGACGTGATCGCCGATACCGCCAATGAGATCCACGTACCGGTTGGAGTGCCAGTGAAGTTGAAATTGAGCTCGACCGATGTGATTCATAGCTTTTGGGCGCCTAATCTTAGCGGGAAGATGGATCTGATTCCAGGGCGCACGAATGAGACCTGGATTCGAGCGGACAAGGAGGGCGTGTGGCGAGGAGCATGCGCTGAATTCTGCGGCGTGCAGCATGCGCATATGGCTTTTGAAGTTATCGCGGAAAAGTCTGATAAGTACTATCAATGGCTAGATTGGCAGCGGCATCCGGCGATTACACCTACTACCGACCAGCAAAGGCATGGGCTGATGACGTTTGTGACGGGCCCATGCGGGATGTGTCACGCCGTTCGTGGAACTACGGCACATGGTTCTGCAGGCCCTGATCTTACACATCTGGCAGGCCGCCGAACAATCGCGGCCGGCACTCTGCCGAATACCCGCGGCCATCTGGGCGGCTGGATTGTCAATGCTCAAGGGCCGAAACCCGGAAACTACATGCCAAGGCTGAACATGGAACCGGAACAACTCGACAGCCTGCTCTCTTATCTGGAAATCTTGAAATGACGGAACGAGAAGAGACTCAGTTAGAGCTTGCCGACGCAGAACTGGATTGTGTAAAAGCTCAGGCTCTGCGCGCACCCGGCCTCGGCGAGCACGATGCACAGTTACACGAGGTGTGGAAACCGCGGAAGGGATGGGTTGGATGGCTCATGACCGGAGACCACAAGCGGTTGGGAATATTGCAGATCGTCACAGCATTCATATTCTTCTTGCTGGGTGGCCTTGAGGCCATGCTGATGCGTTTGCAATTGATGCGCGCCGAGAACAACCTGCTGAGTGCGGATCTGTATAACCAAATCTTTACCACTCACGGTACAACCATGATGTTCCTGTTCGCGGTCCCGATTATGCAGGGGTTCGGCATTTACCTTGTGCCATTGATGATCGGGACGCGCAGCATCGCTTTTCCACGTCTGGCAGCATTCGCGTATTGGACATATTTAGCCGGCGGCATCATGCTGTACACAGCTTTCTTCCTGGGTATCGGCCCCGATAACGGCTGGTTCAGCTACGTACCGCTGGCCAACTCGGATTTTTCTCCGGGAAAGCGCGCTGACTATTGGGCGCAAATGATTACGCTAACTGAGATCTCGTCCATGGCAACGGCCATACAGTTGATTGCGACTATATTCAAAATGCGCGCTCCAGGCATGTCTTTGAATCGCATGCCGCTATTCGTCTGGTCTATCCTGATTCAATCGTTTGTGGTGGTGTTTGCGATGCCGGCGGTCGCAACGGCGAGCGGCATGCTTGCCAGCGATCGATTGATCCAAACGAAGTTCTTCCAGATCGCGCAGAATGGAGACGCCATTTTGTATCAGCATCTGTTCTGGTACTTCGGACATCCTGAGGTGTACCTGATTTTCATACCTGCATTGGGGATCGTCTCGACGATCATCCAGACCTTCACCGGGCGCTCCATCTTTGGTTATCTTCCGCTAGTTCTTTCAATCGTGTCCACCGGGTTTATAGGCTTTGGCGTTTGGGTACATCATATGTTTGCAACCGGACTGCCTCAGCTTAGCCAAAGCTTCTTCACGGCGGCGAGCCTAGTGATCTCAATTCCCACGACGGTGCAAATCTATTGCTGGATAGTGTCCTTATGGCGGGGCAAACCACGCTTCACGACAGCGTTGCTTTGGGTGCTGGGATTTGTACAGGTGCTGGTGATGGGTGGGCTGACAGGTGTGATGCTGGCTTCCGTGCCGTTCAATACGCAAGTGCATGACACGTACTTCGTTGTCGCGCACTTTCACTATGTCCTGATCGGCGGCGCGGTGTTTCCGCTTTTCGGCGGTATCTATTACTGGTTTCCCAAGATTACGGGTCGCACGTTGGGCGAGACGCTTGGCAAATGGAATTTCTGGCTATTCCTGATCGGGTTCAACGTGACCTTCTTTCCGATGCACATCCTGGGATTCATCGGCATGCCCCGGCGGGTTTATACGTATCTTCCACAAATGGGCTGGGACAACTTGAGTCTGACCGCCACGATTGGCGCCGGCATTCTTTTTACAAGTGTCTGGTTGTTTCTAATCAATGCAGCCAAGGCTTTAAGGAGACCTGTGTTAGCCCTGGACAACCCGTGGCACGCCGATGGCCTCGAATGGGCCACGTCGTCTCCCCCGCCGGTTTACAACTATAAGCGATTGCCGGTTGTTGAGAGCCGGGATCCACTGTGGAAGCGCACTGATCCGATGCCGGTATTGACGGGCTTGGATGAGACCAAGCATGAGGTTGTGATTACCAGCGTGCTGGACGCCATTCCCTCTCATCGCGAACATCTTCCAGGAGCGTCGCCCTGGCCTTTTGTGCTTGCCATTGTTGTTTCCGGTGGTCTATGGGTGCTTGTTTATACCTCGTATGCATGGTGGCCTTCTCTGCTTCTAATCGGGGCGATTATAGTGGCTTGGTATTACCGCAATTCGAAAACCGAAAGATCTGGCGCCGGGGGCTTTTGAACGCATGAGTGGGCCCATGAACGTCCGCACCGCCATTGACGTATCGGGATTGGAGGTTGAGAAGTTCGGATCGGCTGACACACTTTGGTGGGGCAACCTGGGGCTGATCGTTGTGGAGTCGACTTCATTCGCCCTTCTGATCGCAAGCTATTTTTTCTTTCGCATGCGCTATACCCAATGGCCGCCGGACGACGCCGGCGTCCCGTGGTTTACTTTCGGGTTGCCCAATCTGATTCTTATAGTGGCAATCTGCCTTCCGATGAGTCGAGTCAACAAGAACGCTCCAAATGCCAGTCAACCGTGGCTGACAAAGATGCTAGCAGTCTCAGCGGTGTTGATGGCCGGTACCGTGGCACTGCGAGTTTTTGAGTTTCAAACTCTGCATACCGGCTACAGCGAACATTCTTATGGATCGATCACCTGGGCGCTTCTATTTATGCACGGAATTGAGCTTGGATTCGGGGTTGGAGACACGGCAGTGCTTGCTGTTTATTCGGCTACAAGAGAACTGGACCGCAAGCACCGCGCCGATATTCAGACGGTCTGTACTTTCTGGAATTTCCTGGCCATAAGCTGGGTAGTGATCTTTGCTGTGGTTTATCTGGGAGGACGGATGCTGTGACTTCTCGACAGCAAAACAATCCATCAGCGCAGGATCAGAAGGACCTTCTGATCGCCTGGATCGGGATTTTGCTTGCGCCGGTCACCTGGATCGTGAGTTTCGAACTTAACTATGCGCTGGTACCCTTCGCCTGCCAGAGCCGTTCCACATGGCCTTTGCACTCGATTTCCATTTTTGCTCTTGCGATTGCCGGCTTGGGCCTAATCGCCGCCGGCTACACATGGTCGGCCACGGGGAAAGTTGCGCTCACTGACCAGGCGGATACCGTTCATCGAAACGGCTTTCTAGGTATGTTCGGATTGTTGTTTAGTGGCATCTTGATTGTCCTGATCGCCGCGCAGTGGATTCCGGTTTTCTTTGTGGATCCGTGTAATCCGTAATATGCAATCCGCCACGCGATTTCTTTTCCCTGTGGTACTGGTCTCTGCACGAGCGCTTCAGGGCCACGAAGGTGAGCCTTTGCAGCCGCACGACCTCTGGTATGCATGGTCCGCGGACCCGTTCGTTATCGCAATTATGGTTCTATCCGCGCTGCTGTTCGGGCTTGGAGCGCGACAGAAGCAGGGCATTCTGCGGTGGGAGATGACCTGTTACTGGCTAGGGTGGTCTCTGCTCTTAATCGCGCTGATCTCACCGCTTCATGCCGCGGGCGAGGCTTTGTTCTCAGCGCATATGGCGCAACACGAGTTGATGATGGTCGGAGCAGCTCCGCTACTAGTTCTCGGGCGGCCCTTGATTTCCTACTTGTGGGCTCTGCCGCAAGGGGAGCGTCGAACAGTGGGCAAGTGGTTCCAGCAAGGTTGGATAAGAGGCCTGTGGAGTTTTTTGTCCGATCCCTTCCATGCATGGTGGCTGCACTTCATTGTGCTTTGGGGATGGCACGCGCCCATACTGTTTGGGGCCACCCTGAGCAATGATGTTATTCATTCCGCGCAACACCTGAGCTTCTTTCTTTCCGCGCTTTTATTTTGGTGGGCCTTGATCCGCAGGCACGGCAGACGAAAAGAATATGGCGCCGGAGCCTTCTACATTTTCACAACCATGATTCATACTGGGTTGCTGGGAGTCTTGCTTACATTCTCGACAAGCATCTGGTATACGGCCTACAGTGAGACCACGCAGGCATGGGGCCTGACGCCGCTCGAAGACCAGCAACTCGGCGGGTTGATCATGATTGTGCCGCCCATTGCGGTGTATCTGGCAGCCTTTCTGATCCTATTTTGGATTTGGGTGCGTGACTCGGATCAGTCATACCGCGATTCCTTTCATGCGATCCCGAAGGTGGACGAATGAAGGTACTCTTTATTCTGTCAGTAGCGTTGATGCTCTCCTGCGGCCGCAATCCAAAATATCCTGCAAGAGACATGCTATCGAGTGGCAACACAGATCGAGGCCGGGCGTTAATGCAACAGTATGGCTGCCCGTCCTGTCATGTCATCCCCGGCGTAAAGGGGGCATCCGGACATGTAGGTCCGCCTCTGACCGAGATTGCATTACGCACGTACTTGGCCGGACGAATCCTCAATACGCCAGAGGGCCTGATGCGATGGGTCATGCACCCGAAATCAGTTGATGAAAAAACAGCCATGCCGGAAATGAATGTCACCGAACGCGACGCGGCCGATATCGCGAGCTTTCTGCTGACGCTCAGATAAGACGGCTATCTCCAGTCGCGGAGCGGGTCGGCATCTCCAAGTAGGTCCCGGCTACTCGCGTACCGGAGCAACCTCACGCCGAGTCCCTGCTGAATCATCAGCTACTGACAAATTAGCGTTTTGCTGGTCATTGTCACAGTTGCCGCAGGGGCCGTCAAAGGCATCGCCAAAGTAGCGAAGCAGAAACTCCCGCCTGCAAGTTGACAACTCCGCGTATCGCTGAATTACTTCGATGCGGTTTTTTTGAACTGCCTTCAAACGGTCTTGCGATGCCGCGGCCTCGGCCGACAACGACACTATGTCACAATCGGGCACGACATGAGTATTGCCATTCCCGTTTGATTCGAACGCGCCGACATCTTCCAGTCGACTGATTATCGTTACGACTTTTCGGGCCGATAGCTTCGTCTCTTTGGCAATGTCTTTGGCTTCGATGGATCCGCTATCGCGCTCGATGATGCTCGCCACTCGTTCAATGTCCTTGGAACGTAATGTTCCACCGCCCGCCTGAAATTTTCGCAGGTTCAAGTTCTCCGGACGGTAGAAGAGTACAGCCTCAGCAGGCTCACCGTCGCGGCCTGCCCGCCCGATCTCCTGATAGTAGCTATCAAGCGAATCGCTGATATCGAAGTGGTAGACAAAGCGCACATCGCTCTTGTCGATGCCCATCCCGAAAGCATTCGTTGCAACGATTACGTCGGCTCCCCCGCTCATAAACCGCTCTTGGATAGCTTCTCGTTCGCGTGCTTTCAGGCCGGCGTGATAGAAGAGCGCATCGACGCCGGTTTCGTTAAGAATGCCCATGATAGATTCTGCGTTCTTCCTCGTTGCCGCGTACACGATACCGGGCTTATCCGCAAACCGAACGCGGCGGGTCAATGAGTCGAGCTTATCGTCCTCTGTCTGAAAGACATCAACTCTAAGGCTGATGTTCGGACGGTCGAAGCCATTGACGATTAGTTTGGGATCACGCATTCCGAGCCTGTCAACAATTTCCATTCGAACTTCAGGCCCAGCCGTCGCCGTCAGTGCGAGCACCGTCGGATGTCCCAGAAGCTCTATGACGGAGCCAAGATTGAGGTAATCAGGTCGGAAGTCGTGCCCCCACTCACTAATACAGTGAGCCTCGTCGATCACAAATAAGGAAGGCTCGCCCGCTGTCAGGGCTTCCCGAATCTCGTTTTTCCCCAACTGCTCGGGAGAAAGAAATAGGAACTCCAGTTCGCCAGAGGACAAAGCGGCAAGTGTCTGTCGGGTGTCGGCGGCCGACATCGACGAGTTTATGAACGCAGCGGTCGCAGTGTGCGGTTGTGCCGTAATCGCATCGACCTGATCTTTCTGCAAAGCGATCAGCGGTGACACTACAATCGTCGCGCCCTCCATCAGAAGTCCCGCCACTTGGTAGATGGCCGACTTGCCTGATCCCGTAGGCTGAATGACCAAAGTGTCCCGTCGATCGAGTACAGATCTGACCGCTTCAACCTGCCCGGGCCGTAATGTTGAAAATCCAAGCTGCTCGCGCGCAGACCGTTCGATATCAGTAAGCTTCTTGCGGGGTGACATGACTTTCTTGTGCTTATCTAAGACGCCCTTCGGCTTGTGATCTTCAGATTATCCGAAGGGCGCCTCACGGCGTTCTAGGTATCCCTAAAAATTGAATTTGAAGCCAAGCTGAACCTGGCGCGGGATGTTGCTCTGCCCAAGCGGGATCGTGCCGAAATCGGCGCGACTAGGATCGGTGATGGGCCCCGATCGGACAGGAGAATTGAAAACGTTGAAAGCTTCAAAGCGGAACTGAAAATCCAAACGCTCGGTGAAATAGATTTTCTTGTTCAGCGACATGTCCCATAGCGGCCGCGTAGGATTTCGTATCCAACCCGCCCGGAACGGCGTTGTCCGGAGTGTGTTCCCGGTATTGCGAAGGCGCCAGGCAGGGTCCGAGCAAGTAGCATTGCCCGTGATTGGGGCCACACAGCCATTGAACCAACGTTCGAATGTCCCT
>DASQLD010000433.1:0-7854 GCA_035630195.1 Bryobacteraceae bacterium | reverse complement strand
CGCCCCGAGCTGCCTTTCAGAGAAATCAGTTTGGCGGCACGATCGGCGGTCCGATCTCCATCCCCAAGCTTTACGACGGAAAGATCGCACTTTCTTCTTTTTCGCCGAGCAAAGCACACGCACTCGTAACGCCGCGACAGGTACGGCAACCGTTCCGATCGAGGCGTGGAAGCGAGGCGACTACTCCGATCTCAGAAACGGCAATGGCGCGCTCATCACAATTTATGACCCGCTTACCGTGTCCTGTGAATCCGCTTGCGATACGCCGAGCGCCGTCTATGTGCGTCAGCCATTCCCCGGCAATCGGATTCCGATGGAGCGGTTTGATCCAGTCGCGCGGAACCTCCTGCAATACTTTCCTCAGCCTAACGCTCGGCCCGTAAATCAGTTCACCAACCAGAACAACTTCTTCGCTTCGGGCAAATCTCCGAGTGAAGAGGACAAGTTCGATTCCCGCATCGATCACAACTTCTCCGATCAGTTCCGGATGTACGGCCGCGGCTCCTACCTCAACAGTTCCAGCAGTCCTTTCAACGCTTACGGAAACATTGCGAACGCCGTCGGTGGGAACTCCTCTAACACCACGCAGAATTACAACGTATCCGTGAACGGAGTGTATACATTCAGCCCAACGACGATTCTGAACGTCAATTATGGTTTCGCTCGCCAGGTAATCCTTTCCACCCCGATTTCGCAAGGCATCGATCTCACAACTTTGGGATTCCCGCAAGCGGTGCAGTCTGCCGCGTCGCAACAGAACCTGGAGTTCCCTGACATTCAATTCGCGGGAAACACGAATCTTACCAAACTGGGTCAGGCAACCTTCTCCACCTTGAACATGGTGCCGTACTCGCACATCATCCGGCCTGACGTGACGAAAGTTTTCTCGCGTCACACGGTCAAATTCGGCGGCGAGTTCCGTAAGCTCTTCATGAACTTCCGGCAACATGGCCAGCCGTCCGGTTCTTACACCTTCAATTCCGGCTACACTCAGCGAGTGATCGGCGCGGCCGCATCTCAGACGCAGGGCAATGGTTTCGCTTCGTTCCTGCTTGGAATCGCCAACAACGGCAACATGGAACACACCTATGCGACAGCATCGGCAAGCGAATACTTCGGGTTGTATGTTCAGGATGACTGGAAGGTGTCGCAAAAGCTGACTCTGAACCTGGGACTTCGATACGACGTTGATGTTCCGCGTACAGAGCGCTACAACCGTCTCAGCTACTTCGATATCGACGCGCCTTCTCCCATTGCGGGTCTGGTTCCCGGTTACGAAAACCTAAAAGGTGCCATGAGATTTACGACTCCCGACAATCGTCGCCAGACTCCCACCGATCTGAACAACTGGGGTCCCCGCTTCGGCTTTGCCTATCAAGTTGCTCAGAAAACCGTATTTCGCGGAGCATACGCGCTCATGTATTCCGGCTCCGTGATGCAAGCAGCGGGTACATCGGGAAGTTCAGGAACCGAAGGGTTTACCGGTTCGACAAACATGATCGTGTCGAACAATGGCGGCAGAACGGTTGAAGCAACCTTGAGTAACCCATACCCCAATGGCTTCAATTTCCCGCTCGGCTCAGCCGAGGGGCCAATCAGCGGCGCTAATACAAATTTGGGTCTTGGGATCGGCGCCAGCTACTTCAATGACTATCGAAATCCCTTGATCCAGCAATGGAATACAAACATTCAACAGGAATTCGGAGAGGATTTCCTAATCGAAGTTGGCTATTTGGGTAGCAAAGGCAACCACCTGATCGATGGCGAAAGCAATATGACGTACAATCAACTCCCTGCGTCGTACTTCGCTCTTGGCAATCAACTGCTGGGCACAAATCAAGTTCCAAATCCCTTCTTCGGAGTGATCACGAACCCGACCTCCACGCTATCGCAGAGGACGATTCCCTACTCTCAACTCCTACGTCCGTATCCGCAATACACATCGGTGAATGCGTTTCGAAAACCGCAAGCCAACTCCATTTATCATTCCTTTACACTGCGAGCGGAAAAGCGATTCTCAGACGGACTGAACCTTCTCGTGAGCTTCACCGGCGGGAAGCTGATCGATGACGCTTCGCAGACTGTAACTTTTCTCGGCGAGGCCGGGCAGAAGCAGGACTTCTACAACCGCGCCGCAGAACGTTCCATCTCGACACAAGACGTATCCCGGAGACTGGTGATCAGCGGCAACTATGAGATTCCGATCGGCCGCACTAAGGCGCACCTCGCCAGTATTCCCCGCGCTCTCGACTTCGTGATCGGTGGCTGGCAATTAAATGGCATCGCGAGCTTCCAGACGGGCGTGCCTCTCAAGATCAGCAACGGCGGTAACAACACCAACCTCGGCTCGCCGGGCCAGCGACCGAATAACAACGGCCAAAGCGCAAAGCTCGACAACCCGACGATGGAGAGGTACTTCGATACTTCCGTCTTCTCGCAGGCCCCGAACTTCACGTTTGGCAACACATCGAGAACCTCACCCGACCTGCGGGCGCCTTCGCAGAACAATCTGGACGCCTCCATCTTCAAGCGCTTCCGTGCGACCGAGCGGACAACTGTAGAGTTTCGCGCGGAAGCCTTCAACGCGACCAACACGCCTATCTGGAACACGCCGGCGTGGATGTGACGAACGTCGGCAGCTTCGGAGTCGTGGCAGCAAAGGACAATTCGAGGCGTCAAGTTCAACTGGCGCTGAAGATCCTTTTCTGAGTCTCTCCGAGTAAGCCGCTTCTCGTGCTTCATGAGTTATTCTCATAGGCATGAGCGACCAAGTGGATCTGGTGACGGTATACCGGTCGGGAGACTCGGATTCCGATGACGATGCAGTGGCGGCTAGCCGATATCTCATTGCGAACGGTTTGACGCCATTCCTCTTCAATGATGATCAGCCGGGAATCGTCAAAGGATCAGCCGAGGTTCGAGTAGCGGCTTCTGAAGCAGAAGAGGCCGAGGCGCTTCTGTCGGACTTTGATGCCGATGCTCCGCTCATCGCAGATCCTTCGCACGACTTAGACATGGCGACGATATTTTCCGGCATGGGCGCCACTGCCGAAATGGAAGCGATGAGCATCAAAGGTGTGCTCGAAGCCAATGACGTTATGTGCGTGCTGGTAGGGGATTCGGCGCTTCCCAATCTCGGGTTTCAGGTGCAGGTGGCGCAAGCGGACCTGCAACGCGCTCATGAGATTTTACGAGAAGCCGAGGCAGCCGGACCTGCGGCGGCAGCCGAAGCGGAACGCGAATCGGAGTTGAACCCTAACGCCTAGTTGATTAGTTAGCTGCTTATCTTTACTTCCCGCCCGCCGTTGAGGATCGATTCACGACCAGCCTCCACCACCTGCTCGTTAAATCGGCTATTCCGCGGTGTGGCGACGATGCCGTCTTCATCCAGGCGACGCAGGAATGCCTGTTTGTCCTGCGACTGCTCGCATGCGATGCATTGGCGAACGATGAAGTCTATTGATCGATATCCATAGCCGACGGGTGTTAATCGATCTTGGGCGAGATCGATCATCTGAAAGTAATCCGCGCTGGGCTCGTGGTACATCGTAGCTCCCGGCGCTTCGGGCTTGCGGACATAAGAGTATTCGATTCCCCGGTATTGGTCGCTGTGCCGGATCATCGCGCCTTTCTCCCCGTCAGAACAATACATTGATAAATGCTGCATGTTACTGCCCGGACCGTCTTCCGGATAGCTCAGCGTATTCTGCACGTTCAAGCACGCCCCGTTATTCCAGATGACTCGCGCGTCCGTCCAAAGATATCCTTCGGCGCCATTTGGGAACTTATCTTTCACGCCGTAAACGCTCACCGACACCGGCAGCAGGCCCGTGATGAAGTGCACAAGATCGATGTAGTGGCATCCGATGTAAGTGAAGGCGTCCGAGTTCTCTGTGGTCATCCAATTCTGAAAATTCGAATTGCGGTAATACCACTTTTCCATCAGACTGGCGGTCCCCAGCTTGAAGTCGCCAAACATTCCGGCGCGATATCGTTTTCGCGCCATCAGGCTGCGGTCGTCAAAGCGTTTGTGATACTCGATGCCGACAACGAGATTCTTCTTGCGCGCCGCTTCCTCGATGGCGATCGATTCCCGCACGGTTAAAACAAGCGGTTTAACGCAGAGGACGTGCTGGCCATGTTCAATGGCCGCCATCACCGCTTCGTAATGCAATTGATCCGGGAGCGCGATGATCACGATGTTCCCCGCGCTCATCTTCGCGATGAGTCCTTTATATAGTGCCGGTTGTGGGTCCGAGCCCGATTCCGGATGAGCCTCGAAGTCTTCCTGAGGAAACGCTTCGCGCAGTTTCTGAATGGTTGTACTACGCGACGCCACCACACTGACTTGCGAGATGACGCCAAGCGTTTGCAGATGGAGTAACGATGGCAGGATCTGATCGTGAGTGATCATCCCGCCGCCAACGACGAGGACCCCCGGCTTCAAGCCACGGCCTCGCCGACAGCTTCACGGAATACCGCGAGACTTTCGCGCATTGCTTCTTCGTTGATTACCAACGGCGGGCAGATCTTCACCGTGCCGCCGCCCAAGCCCACTGGCGCGAACAGCAAGACTCCCTTGCGGATGCAGTTGTCCACAATACGAGCGGCCAGCGGAGCATCCGGCTCTTTGGTTCCAGGCCTAACGCACGCTACGCCAGCCACCAGTCCCTTCCCGTCCACCCGGCCGAACTGGCGGACTTTGCTTTGAATCGCAAGCAATTCCGAATGAAGAATCTCTCCCATTGCTGCTGAGTTTTCCGATAACTTCTCGTTCAAGATGATGTCTATGGAAGCCAGCGTTGCGGCGCAACAGATCGGGTTACCTGTATGGGTTGATGTCATGCTGCCGGGAGGATGCAGGTCCATCACATCGGCGCGGCCGATCACTGCGGCAAGCGGCATGGAACTGGAGATTCCCTTACCCCACGTCGTCAGATCGGGAACGATGTCGTAGTGTTCGAAGCCCCAGAGCTTGCCGGTGCGGCCGAAGCCCGCCTGTACTTCGTCGCAAACCAGAAGAATTTTATGCGCATTGCACCAGGCTCGGAGCGCCTTCATATACTCGACTGGGGCAAACGCAGCGCTGCCGCCCTGATACGTCTCAAGGATGACTCCCGCAACGTGCGGCGCCTCAACTCCGGCGTCGCGAAGCGCCTTCTGAAAGAAATCGAAGCTGGTGTCGGGCGTTCGGTATCCGTCAGGGAAAGGAACCTGCACGAATCCTTTATCCAAATTGACGATCCATTCCTTCAGCGCAGGAATTCCACCGGCCTGCTGCGAACCGAGCGTCCGGCCGTGGAACGACTTGTCGAACGACACGATCACGTTCTTCGACCGGCCCCCGACTTTCACTCCATGCGTCCGGCATAGCTTGATGGCGCACTCCACCGCTTCCGACCCGGTAGTGAGAAGGAACACCTTCTTGAGCGGTTCGGGCATGATCGTCGCCAGGCGTTCGACCAACTGAGTGCGGATCTCGCTCGGAAAGCAATAGTTCGCAATCAGCTTTGAATCGGCTTGTTTCTTAATCGCCTCGATGATTTCCGTGCGTCCATGTCCCGCATTCGTAATCAGGACTCCGGAGGACCAGTCAATCCAGCAATTGCCCCAAGGATCCCAAACCTGAAATCCTTCCGCCCGATCCCAAACGACGGGAGGCTGTCCTTGCATGGCCCGCGGTTCGTAGCGCCGCAATCGTTCGAGCAGCGGTAGCGATTCGGGAACAGGAAACTCTGTGACGATGCGTCTGTACTTGGTTTCGATTTGAGTGACGGTTTTCGGAGACATGATTTGGAACGTTCGGAGACGGGAGACTTAAAGCCTCAACACTATTCTAGAATTGCGCAATGATCCATCCGCGCCTTGACCGAAGGGAAGGTTTAAAGTCGCAGGTTAGCGCGGACCTTCGAGCTGACCCCAGATCACCTGAAATGCTTCCAGATCATTCTCGAAGTTTTTGCCGCCGCGAATGAAGACCCGTGTGTTCACAACTACGTCGTTGGCGTAGGCAGGAAGACCGCTATCCAGAAACCGAGTATCCTCTCGAAGCTTTACCAGTTTCTCAGGCTCCGTCCGCGTACGTAGGACCAGCGATGTTGGGCTCTTTCGGATCACGACACCAGCGAAGGTCATATTCCCGCGCGGATAGATAGTGTCGAGGATGCTGCTACGCATGGGCGTAGTCACGCGCCTTGCTGGAACTAGGCCGGCCGGAGGATTAAGACGCACGGTTCGCGTGTAGCAGCGCCCGGCCCGGACATCCGTCAGGGCCTCGATCGGAACGCCAGTTTCCAGCGAATCCATCTGAAGTCGCTTCTTGTCGCGCTCAATCCAGGTGCGGCTGTCGAAACTGCACCGCAGCGTCGATCCGTTTGCCTGGCGAATATCGAGCATTCCGCCATCGGCCTGCGTGATGACCCCGCGTGTAATACCAGGAGGCGCTTCCTCGCCGAACAGCGCGAAGCACACGAATATTGCCGCCAAGTGGCTTCTCATGGCCTTCCTAGTATGCCCGGAGATGAGTCCGAGCACAACTGCTAAGGTTACTGTGGATGCTAGAATGGTGCTGCACGCAACACTACGTCCGGAAAGTCTCTTGCCCCAAGCATCTTCATCTCTCGATCCGCGCCTGGCTCTGCTTGCAGGCAAGTGGTTTCTCAGTTCCGGCATCCTCGAGGCTAACGGTGGAGTCGCTCGCTACTACCATTCCGATACCCAGCGGAATGCTCGTATCTCAACAGAGATAACAGGTTACGCCGTTAGCACCCTCGTCTTTCTCTACGAGCGGACCGCCGATCCGGAGTTTCTGGAAGCCGCCGTTCGAGCAGGTCAATTTCTAACCGGTACCGCCTGGAGCCCCTCGCTAAGAACATTTCCGTTCGAACATGCGCAAAACGGTGACGCGCCTCAACCGCTGACTTATTTTTTCGATTGCGGGATCATCGTGCGCGGAGTGTTAGCTCTTTGGCGCGTCACGGGCGCTCCCGAGTACCTCAATATCGCCGTCCAAACCGGCGAATCGATGATGTCCGATTTCGCGGCTGGTTCCGGAATCAACGACACGTGGCATCCGATTCTTGAATTGCCGGGCAAGTATCCGCTGCCCTGGGCTGCACAGTGGTCTCGTCAGCCCGGATGTTATCAGCTCAAGTCGGCATTGGGTTGGAACGATCTCCATCTGGCAACGGGCGACGACAAGTTTGCTCGTTTCTATGAGCTTGCGGTGCGCAAGACACTGGCGATCAAGGACGAGTTCCTCCCGGCGGAAACTCGCGAGGGTACGATGGATCGTCTTCACGCCTATTGTTATTTCCTCGAAGCGCTGGTCACGGACTCCGCTGCACATAATGTTAGGGAAGTAATCGCTGAAGGCATTCTCCGTGTCAGTAGCTACTTGCGTGAGATCCGCTCCGAATTCGAGCGCTCGGACGTAAACGCTCAGCTCTTACGCGTCAGGCTTCTCGCTGCCGCAAATCTCGGCTTGCCGCTCAATGAACGAGAAGCAGCGGAAGAGGCGTCTGCGATCGAGGAGTTTCAGGTCGAGATGCCGAATTCCTCGCATCACGGTGGGTTTTGGTTCGGACGGAAGGACGGTGTCATGATGCCGTACATCAACCCTGTATCGACAGCCTTCTGCCTGCAAGCCTACGAGTGGTGGCAGGATCATTTGTTGGGGAAGCGCATCCAACAGGCCGTCATTTGATTCAGCGGGTCACGGTTGCATTCGCATCCTGCCTTCGGGACCACGTACCTTCATTCCTCGATAAGTTTGCTGAGATAGCCCCCGGATCCGACATGCTCGTCGTGTCGGAGTTCCCTCCTCCTCGGGGTCGCTGGATTCCCTACCGAATC
>DASQLD010000432.1:0-3989 GCA_035630195.1 Bryobacteraceae bacterium | reverse complement strand
AGCCTCCCACTATGGCATTGGTATTATTGCCTAGTTGCGCCCCAGGCGGCAGACCGTTGAGCCGCTTGGCCTGTCCCCCACCCAGGATTACGTAATCGGCTTGAAGGCTATGTTTGAACAGCTCGACCACTTTCTCGACATGCAGTTGCCATTTTTTCTTGCCGAGGCGCTCATAACCACGAAGGCCGACGTAGTCTTCGTATGTACGGTCGTTGCGATAGGGTAGATGGGCCAGTTCCATAGGCTGCAAAATTCCCTCGACTACTAGGGCCGAGCCCAGCCCCGTTCCAAGTCCTAGAAACAGCATCCGACCACGCCGGTAACTGCCTAAGGCCTGCATCGCCGCATCGTTCACTATCCGAACGGGCTTGCCGAAGGCCTTTTCGAAGTCGAAGCCAACCCAACCGGAAGCCAGGTTCTTTGGCTCTTCCGCGGGCTTACCACCGACGACAGGACCCGGGTATCCAATCGAAACGACATCGTGCTTCCACCCTTTCGTCGCCTCGTTTACCCCCACCATCATTTTGTCGGGGGTCAACTTCGGGCCGGAGGGGATCTTAAGCCGGTCGTCTCTCCCGCTCACACCAATCTTCATGGAGGTTCCGCCAATATCGATGACTAGGATTATCATTCCTGTTCCACATGGCCGCCGAAGCCGAAACGCATGGCGGAGAGCACCTTATTCTGAAACATATCGTGGCCCCGAGAGGCAAAACGCTCAAAGAGCGCGGCCGTGAGAACATGAGCGGGAACGCCCACTTCGTTGGCGGCTGCCACCGTCCAACGGCCTTCTCCGGAATCGGCGACCGTGCCTCCGAAGCCTTCAAGATCACCATCGCTGGCAAGGGCTTGCGCGGTGAGATCGAGAAGCCACGACGTCACGACGCTTCCCCGCCTCCACACTTCAGTAACATCAGCAAGGTTGAAGTCATACTGATAAAGCTCCGGATGCCTGAGCGGAGCTGTCTCGGCATTCTTCTCCTGGCTCGTCCGGCCGATATTGGCATTCTTCAGAATGCTCAGTCCTTCAGCGTAGGCCGCCATGAGTCCATACTCGATGCCGTTGTGTACCATCTTCACAAAGTGGCCGGCCCCGGCAGGACCGCAGTGGAGATAACCCATCTCAGCCGTGCCCCCCATCTTCTCTCGCCCGGGCGTATGCGCAATGTCGCCCCGACCCGGCGCGAGCGCGGCGAAAATTGGATCGAGCCGTTTCACCGTCGCGGCATCGCCACCGATCATCAGACAATATCCGCGTTCGAGCCCCCAAACGCCTCCGCTGGTCCCCATGTCAACGTAGTGGAGACCTTTCAACGCCAAGCGGTTCGAACGCTCGATGTCGTCCTGAAAATTCGAATTGCCACCGTCTATGATACTGTCCCCTTTCTCCAGCAACGGCTCCAGCTCCTGGATAGACGCGTCAACGAAGGCTGCGGGGATCATCACGCAGATCGCCCGCGGCTTGTCTAGCTTGTTGACGAAGTCGACGAGGGAAGAAGCGCCGATGGCTCCCTCAATCGTGAGCTTCTCGATTGCTTCTGGTGATTTGTCATAAACGACGGCGCTGTGCCCGACGCGCATGAGCCGCCGCGCCATATTGGCTCCCATGCGGCCGAGGCCCATCATTCCCAACTGCATTCCTCTCTCCTTGTCCTATGCTGTCTCGTCGGCCGCCACCGGGTTGGCCCAGCCACCGATACCTTCCGCAATACGATCGGCCTCCGGAGGTCCCCATGTGCCGGGCTCGTAGTCGAACATAGGGGCGCTCGAATTCACAAGCGGATCGGCGATGGCCCAAGCAGTCTCGACTGCGTCCGCGCGGATAAACAGAAGGGGATCGCCTGCCATGGCATCGGATATCAACCGCTGGTATGCCGAAACTTCATCTCCGCTCTGCTGACGTACCGCGGAAAGCGGCTGTATTTTGGCCGTCATCTGGCCCGGCTGCTTGACCTTGGCTCCGATGGAAATCGAGAGATCGGGTCCCAGACGGAGTTTGACATAATTTCGTTCGGTGTCGATCACTCGGCCGATCGGTGGACGCCGGAACTTTACGAGAGCCTCGGTTGTCGTAACCGGCAAACACTTGCCCGCCCGGATGAGAAACGGCACACCCTCCCAGCGCCAGGAATCGACGAACAGTTGGACCGCGGCAAAGGTCTCTCTATTCGACGTGGGGGCCACCCCCGGCTCGTCGCGATAGCCGCGAAACTGGGCCCGGACAAGATCGGCGTCCCTCGGTCGGCGGACGGCCTGCAACACTTGGAGTTGCTCGTCGCGTATTGACTCAGCGTAGCCGAAGTTTGGAGGATCCATGGCAAGCAGGCTGAGCACCAGCAGGAGATGATTCTGAATGACATCCCGAATGCAACCCGTCTCGTCGTAGAAGGCGCCACGGCCCGTGATGCCGAACGACTCCGCCATCGTAATCTGTAAGCTCTCGACATAATTACGATTCCAGACAGGTTCAAGAAACGTGTTGGCAAAGCGGAAGAACAAAATGTTCTGGACGGATTCCTTACCTAGATAATGATCGATCCTGAAGACTGCATTCTCGGGGAAGGCGGAGTGGAGTGTATTGTTCAGCGCCCGAGCCGACTCGAGATCTCGACCGAAAGGCTTTTCGACAATGATACGCGAACTCTTTGCAAGACCCACGCCCGCCAGACCCTCAGTGACTGTAGTGAAGAGACTGGGAGGGATGGCCAGATAGCACGTCGGGTAGCGTGCATTGCCCAGCGCCTGGCGGATCGCCTCGAACGTGGCGGCATCGCGATAATCACCATCCACATAACGAAGCAGGGAGAGCAGCCGACCGAACTGTTCCTCCTGCACACCGCCTCCGTATTCGTTGATACTCTCTCGGGCTCGAGCCTGCAGTTGTTCGAGCGTCCAACCGGCTTTGGCGACACCGATGATTGGCACTGCGGTCTGAGGGCGTTCTACCAGCCCCTGAAGCGCCGGGAAGATCTTCTTGTACGCAAGATCACCAGTAGCTCCAAAGAAAACGAGGGCATCGGATTGAGTCGCTGCCATGATCGCCTTTCCTTTAGAGGAAGTTTTGCAACAGCTTAGATGCAAACCGTGCTCGCGATGTGCAATATATTCACGGGCGTCTTTGTGGTCCAGCTTTGCAGGCCAGCAACAAAAGAAACCTTAACAACTTCGCAGTCATCTGAAGGTTGGTCATGCGCACTGGCCTCACCGCAGCCGCCGTCGTGATTGGCGCCCTTTGTGGTATTGCCCTATTCACGTTCGGCTACGCTCGCGGCGGTTCCTACCTGACGGACGATCCTGCCGCATGCGCGAACTGTCACATCATGGAAGAACAGCGGTCAGGCTGGGTGAAGTCGAGTCATCGCAACGTCGCTGTTTGCAATGACTGTCACGCTCCGGCGGCGCTGATACCGAAGTATTGGACCAAGGCCGTGAACGGCTTCTTCCATTCGTATGCCTTCACCACCGGTTACTTCGAAGACAACATTCAGATCACGCCGAGGAACCGGTCTATCACCGAGCGGTCCTGTTTGAAGTGTCACTCGGAAATCGCGCACGGTATACAAGGAAGCTGTATCGGTTGTCATCGACAAGTCGGACATCAGTAACTATGAACAAAAGACTGGTAATCACGATCGTACTTGCCGCGCTGGCAGCATTTGGCGTGAGCGCCCTCCTTATTAATATCTTTCAGCGGAAACAGGAGGCCCGAACGCGGTTCTTTCGCACCATCGAGCTAACGGAAGATATCGATGACCCTGCCGTGTGGGGCAAGGATTTCCCACTTCAATACGATGATTATAAGAAAACAGTCGATCAACAGCGAACCCGCTACGGCGGCAGCGAAGCCTTGCCGCACTCACCAACCAAGGCTGATCCGCGCGACGTCGTATCACACTCCAAGCTGGAGGAGGATCCTCGACTGAAGACGATGTGGGCAGGCTACGCGTTCGCAACCGATTTTCGGGAGGAACGTGGGCACGCCTACATGT
>DASQLD010000431.1:0-10865 GCA_035630195.1 Bryobacteraceae bacterium | reverse complement strand
GACCGTGTACTCGCGCTGATGCATGGCGATCTTTGCTATAGCCGCGTATCCCGTCTTCTGCATGGTTTCGAGTAACAGTTGATACGCCCGGCGTCCTGGCTCCTCCGGAGTCGCATAGTAAGAAGTCTCGAAGAACAGCGGATCGATTTCGCTGAGTTGGACGAACTCGATGATCTCCATCGAACCGGAAGACTCCGGCGCTACTTTCTTAAGGTCCTCGTCGGTAACCAGAACGTATGAGTTCTTCTCGGCCTCATACCCCTTAACAATCTCAGAACGCTCAACGACACGTTCACAGGTTGGGCAGTAGAGTTGTTGCTTGATACGCGTCGAGCACACTTCGTGCAGCATGTTGAAGCTGATGCGATCCGTGCGCGCAGCGGCAAACAAACGTACGGGAATCGATATGAGTCCGAAGGTTATATAGCCTTTCCAAATCGTCGATGCCATTGGGGGAAGGTTCTCCTATTGCGTTCTTTTATTCTTACCAGCCCTCGAGGAGGAAGCAATTTCGCGGCCAGCCTGCACGACGTAAGATTTGCCGTCCAACGATCCGCCGTGCCATTATGCCACGATTGCAAGCTGTTGCAAAGTTTGAAGTTAGGGTTTGGCCCCCAGTTTGCTTCCTAAGAGTTCGTGCGCCGAGCCGCCATGGCCCGGGCGAATAAAGACTGAGGGAGGATATCTCAATGTTGCATTACGCGCTAATTTTCTTTTTGGTAGCCATAGTGGCGGCAGTTTTTGGTTTCGGCGCAATTTCTACTGCGTCGGCTGGGATTGCTAAGATCCTATTTTTCCTTTTCCTTGTTGTATTTCTTGTGACGTTGGTGATGGGTGTTGCTCGCCGAGCGTGAAACGGCGAGAAAACAAAACGGCTTGCTGGGCCCGGCGGAGTGATCCGCCGGGTTTTTTGTGCCTAATCAAATCCAGTGCCCGCCAGTAAGTATTACCGTGAGGATGCCGGCCCAGGTGCTCCATGTTAATGACTATTCATCAAATCTTCTTTGGTATTCCAGTTGCTGATACATAGGCGGTGAATGAAAATGAATAACAGCTTCATGTCCCCACTACCCACGTTTACATTGGAGTCCCTGGTGACCAATGCTCAGTGGGCGGCCGCTCAGCCCAAAAAGAAAAGTAAGGCGAGCTTGCGAAAGAAAGACAACCATAATAGTACGCTGCCAAATAAGCATTTAAAGGCTATTTAATCTAGGAGCCCATTATGCCCGCGAAAAATATTTCCGTCTTTGGAATATATCCCGACCAACTGACTGCTGAAGATGCGGTGGACAGCCTCAGAGATTCTGGATTCCGCAGCACTGATATTTCTGTCTTGTTTCCCGACAACCAAGGCACGAAAGATTTCGCTCACGAGAAACATACCAAGGCTCCGGAGATGGCAGTAGCGGCTGGAAGCTCTGGCGCCGTGATTGGGGGCGCACTGGGCTGGCTGGCAGGAATCGGCGCGCTGGCGATTCCTGGCGCAGGACCTTTCATAGCTGCTGGTCCCATCATGGGCATGCTGGGCGGTATAGGAGTAGGGACGACCGTAGGTGGCGTCGCTGGAGCTTTGATCGGCTTTGGTATTCCGGAATATGAAGCGAAGCGTTACGAGGGTCGCATTCGTCGTGGAAGCATCTTGCTCTCGGTTCATTGCGACGACCCGGATTGGGCAAAACGCGCGCGAAATGTGCTGACACAGACGGGCGCAGAAGACGTGGGGGCTACCGGGGAAGCACGAGCAGATTTTGCAGCGACCGATAAACCCATGAAGAGAACCGAGAACGTCTATAGCGTCCCCCAATCGGAGATTTAGAAGGAGGGAGAGATAATGGCTGTTAAAAATATTGCCGCCTTTGGGATTTATCCCGACCAGGCTACGGTAAACGATGCCATAGAAAGCTTGAAAGCTGCCGGATTCCGGCAGACAGATATGTCGGTGTTGTTTCCCGAAAATCTCGGGTCGAAGGACTTCGGCCACGAAAAGCACACAAAAGCTCCCGAAGGCGCGGTCGCTGGAGGCGGGTCCGGCGCAGTCCTGGGCGCTGCTTTCGGATGGCTTGTCGGAGCGGGCTCATTATTGGTTCCCGGCCTCGAGCCAATGCACGCAGCCGGTCCGATCATGGGAATGCTAGGAGGGATGGGCGTCGGTGTAACAATCGGAGGTTTAGCCGGGGCATTAGTTGGCTCCGGAGTTCCCGAATACGAAGCTAAGAGATACGAGGGACGGGTCCGCAAGGGTGGCATTCTCCTGTCGGTTCACTGCGATAACGCGGAATGGACCAAAACAGCGCGCAGTATTCTAAAACGCACAGGAGCGAGCGATATCTCGACTACCGGGGAAGCCAGAGCCGATTTTGCCCGGAGTGAGAAGCCCATGCCTCGTGGCCGGATCAACGATCAGGGTGTAGTACACAGATAGTCAACCAGATTTCGAATTCGCAACTGTCAAGCGCCGAAGATTACTCTTCGGCGCTTTCCGCGTATAAGGCCCAATGTAATCAACATATTAGGCGAAACCTTCGCTGTTGGTAACAACGGCAACCTTCGTTACGGGTCGCACATCTAATCTTTTAGGAGTAGAATAATTCTACGCATGGTGAATTTTGCGATGCACCGCTTTGCCGTTTTCCTCGCGGTGAGTACCCTGTTTCTCATCGTCGCAGGGGCATCGGTCACCAGCAATGAAGCCGGACTCTCCGTGCCGGATTGGCCTCTTTCTTACGGACAGGTCATGCCCGAGATGAAGGGCGGCGTCTTCTATGAGCATGGCCACCGAATGATTGCCAGCATCGTAGGGTTCCTTACCGTGGTACTCGCCATCTGGATGTGGCGTTCGGAAGAGCGTCCGTGGTTAAGACGGATTGGATTTATCGCGGTTGGCGCCGTTATCTTGCAGGGCGTGCTCGGGGGGATTACCGTCCTTTATTTGCTGCCGAAAGCCGTGAGTATCAGTCACGCTTGCCTTGCTCAGCTTTTCTTTTCAACTACCGTGGCATTGGCATTATTTACATCGCCTGCCTGGCGGACCGGTCCTCAATACGTCCAAGACAGCGGCTTTCCATCGTTGCGATCGCTGGCTATTTTTGCATCGCTCGCTACCGTCGCGCAAGTCGCCCTAGGAGCAGGATTCCGCCACCGCGCGTTCGGAATCTTACCGCATATCTTCGGAGCGATTGTCGTTACCGTAGTGTTGCTGACTGTCGCCACATTTGTCCTAACCCAATTTCCGAAACATCGAGCTCTGTCGAAGTCCGCCTGGGCCGTCATCGGCGTTACCGGAGCGCAAGTCGCTCTCGGCGTGATTGCCTATGTCTCTCGATTGAATCATTGGGATTCGGCCCCGACAAGCGTTCTTATCGCTTCGACTGTGACTCACGTTGCCTTCGGCGCACTTACGCTAGCATCAGTAGTAGCTCTGACTGTAGAAGTTTTCTATCACGTCCGTCCACGCGCTGAGGTCGCTTCGGGTCTATCGCCCGTTTCCAGATGAACGATTATTTGCAGCTCACGAAGCCTCGGATTACTTGGCTCATCCTGATGAGCACAGGCGTAGGCTTCTTTTTTGGAGCTGGTACAGGATGGTCCTGGCTCGTGTTTTTACACACGACGCTGGGGACCGGATTGATCGCGTCCGGCACCGCAGCGCTCAATCAATGGTGGGAGCGTGAACCCGATGCTCGGATGCCCCGAACACAGAAGCGGCCCTTGCCGTCGAATCGCATGTCGTCGGGCAATGCCATGTGGTTTGGGATCGCGCTCTCCGTTTTAGGATTTATTCAGCTTTGGCTTGGCGCCAATTTGCTGACTGCCCTCTTGGGCCTGTTTACGCTGACAACGTATCTGTTCATCTATACGCCGCTCAAGCTACGAACGCCTCACTCGACGACGGTTGGCGCGATCCCGGGCGCAATGCCGCCTGTCATCGGATACGCCGCCGCGCACGGGTCGCTCAATCTCGAAGCAGCCGCGCTGTTTGCCATTCTTTTTCTGTGGCAGTTCCCCCACTTTTATTCGATAGCCTGGCTATATCGCGACGACTATTCCCGCGCTGGGATCAAGATGCTTCCAGTCGTGGATGAAACGGGCGAGCGTACAGCACGGCAGATTTTGATTTACGCCGCGCTTCTAATTCCAGTAAGTCTCGCGCCTACGTGGCTTGGTATGGCCGGCAATATCTATCTGATCGGAGCGCTCCTGCTCAGTTTCACGTACCTTTACTTCGGCTTGCGGATCGCTTCCGAGCGAACGCCTGTAGCGGCGCGTAAGGTATTGCTCACTTCGATCGCATATTTGCCACTCCTATACATCCTGATGATGGTGGACCGCCCCTCGTTGTGAAACCCGTCGTTGAACGCGTTTTCCTTGCGATAACGCTTCTGTTAGCCTCCTGCAGTTCCGACCCATCGCTGCCAAGCTTCGGAGTCGTTCCCGATTTCAAGCTCACCGATCAATCGAACCGCGCGTTCGATAGCAAGCTGCAACTCGACGGCAGGGTCTGGGTCGCAAACTTCATCTTCACCACATGCTCCGGACCGTGTCCGCGCATGACGGCGCAGTTCAAAAAGTTGCGCGACGAGGTCGCCGATGATCCGAAGCTGCGAATGGTGTCTTTTACCATCGATCCTGCTCGAGACACGCCGGAAGCGCTTGCGACCTATGCCCGGAACTTCGGAGCGAATCCGGACAAGTGGTTCTTCCTGACCGGAGCACAGAAGGATCTGCACGAGCTGAGCAGGAATGCGTTCATGCTCGGCGACATCGACGGCAACCTCGAGCATAGTTCGCGGTTCGTCCTGGTCGACACCCAGTCGCGAATCCGGGGCTTCTATGACAGCGCCGACCAGGAAGGCCTTCAAAAACTCACCACCGATCTGCGCGCGCTGCTTAAGGGAGCATCCTAGTCCATGGATGCTCGCGATCTTCCTGCCTTGAATGCAACCCTGAATTCTTGCTCGGCTGTATTACTGATCTGGGGCTACACGCTCATCCGAAAGAAACGCATTAAAGTCCACCGGCGGGTTATGATCGCAGCGTTTGGCGTGTCCGTCGCCTTCCTGATCAGCTACCTCATCTATCACGCACAAGCGGGTTCTGTGCGATTTCAGAAGACTGGGCCGATTCGAACTGTTTATCTGGCCATCCTCCTGACGCACACCGTTCTGGCTGCAACCGTACCGTTTTTAGCGGGAATTTCGCTGTATCGAGGGCTCAAAGGTGACTATGAGAAGCACCGGAAAATCGCTCGATGGGCGCTGCCGGTTTGGCTCTACGTCAGCGTGACCGGAGTAGTTGTGTATTGGATGTTGTATCGAATGTAATCAGCGATGCGGGACGGCGGCCAGACCTCGGAGTTCGCACTCTTCGAGATCGATCCAGACATTGCCGACGGTATTCTGGACGAAGGTCACAGTTTCAATGGTGACGAGGGAGGATGGAGCGAATTGTCTCCACTCGCTAACGGCACGCTCGTAAACCTCCGGCAGCGCCTCGGACGAAATTCCCTGTGCGAGTGTGACATGCGGATGGAAATCGAACGGCTCGTCGAAGTACAAACCATCTCTGTTCATGGCTTCGTGTAGATCGAAAAGCTCCTCTCGGCCCTTCCCAATCTCGCAAAACACGACGGCCGTTTGCTCGAAGACGCGTATTCGCGGCATATCGAGTTCGAAGGCATTGAACGGAGCTAATCCGGAGCGGACTTGATCGGCGGCAGTATGGGCGTCGACTTGCAGCGGCCGGGGAGGAAGAATCGTTACATGGGACCTGGCAACGCAACCCTGAACCAAGTCTTCGCGCAACCGGGTGATGAAATCGCCGAGCCGGCCTGGGATGTAGCTGACGAGAGCGAAGGAATTAATACGATCCCCAGGCGCCGGATCGCAACACATTGGTTCCATTGCTACTTGGGTCTGCCGCATCCCTTCCCAGTCAAAAGGCTCTGGGGGTTGCAACGGCATCACCCGAGACAGCCGGAACCGTCTCCGTCCCGGTTTTTAACTCGGGAAGGACCCACTGAGCTTCTTCAAATCCCACGTACTTATAAATGCGGAGTTCACCGCTCTCTGTTTCAAGTATATCTCCGACCTGCAGCGCATCGGATGTGTCTTTGAGTTGCAGCCAGACAGCGTAAGGTGTGGGAGCCTCCACCGTCACCGTGAGCTCGTAATCTTTCGGTTTCGCGCTGGTAACACCAATCGTGTGCGGAGCCCAGCGAAACTGCTGACGGGTCGATTCCTTCATCCTGTAGATCCGATATGCGGCCATGCAGTCCTTTGGCGCGGTTCACAATGAAACCGATCACCCTGCAAACATTCTATAAGAAAATGTTTGCGGGCAAGCGCATCCTGCCTCCCTTGCTGAATCCAACGTTTCGCGTTTCCTTTGGACCAATACATCGAATCCTTCGGACCGCCGAGTGAACATATCGGATCGATGTCAATGATCGTTCGTCCCGCTGCTGACGGCGGTCGATATCGTCCGCATGTCTGAAACGTCTTAACCATGGCGCGAACAAGCGCAGGTCGATGGCGCAGAACATTGACCGAAACGATGACATCTGCGCCCATTTCCATCGCGGCCCATACAGGCGATGGATCAAGGAACCCACCGTCGGTGTAAACCTGTCCGTCGAAGCGGTAGTGCCGCAGGAAAAACGGAACTGCGCAGGACCCGGCAACATGTTGCCAGGTGACCTCCGGCCAGCGAAACAATCGCGGCTTCAAAGATCGCACTCGGGTGAGCACTGCGCCATACTCGCACTGAGGATTCGAGTGCGCGCACATCTCCCGAATCCAATCTTCGAGCAGGCTTGCATCGATCAAACCATCGGAAAGTTTGCGTGGAATGCGCCATGGCAAGCGCTCAATCGATTCGAGGTTCTGCCACCGATCCGTCAACACCGAGGGCTCGCACGCGCTGGCGATCAGCCAGCCGTTCAACGAACCTACCGAAGCGCCAACCACGATGTCGGGTTGAAAGAAGCTCGCGAGTTCCTGCCAGACACCGGCTTGATACGCCCCAAACATTCCCCCGCCGGAGAGCGCCAGCGCAGTCTTCGGCCTTTGCCTCACGCTTCTACTGATTCTCCGAACTGACGACTCGATTCGCAATGTTTGTCAGAATAGCTTCGATGGGTTTCAATCCCGCAAACTATAGTGCAGCAGTGCAGTCCATTCTCTCACTCGAGGGCGATGGCAAACGCGCCATGCCGCTGGCGAAGGGCACAGCAAATCCGGCCGGAATCCATGCCATCGCGAAGCTCGACATTGGCGATCTGTTTCCCGAAGCCTTCAGTCCGCAAGCAGCGGTGAGTGGTCTCTACCTCTATTTCTGTGGGTACGACCAGGCGCATACAATCGCGCAGGATCTCGCGACAATCGAAGGAAGCTTCTGGCACGGCATCCTACATAGGCAGGAACCTGACGCTGAAAACGCGGCATACTGGTTTCGCCGGGTCAATCAACATCCGGTGTTCCCGTTACTGAAAGACCGCGCTGAACAACTGGGACTTCCCGTTAAGAACCAGTGGGACCCATTTCGTTTTATTGATTTTTGCGAAGCGGCGCGTCAGAAGCCGGGCTCGGAAGACGAACAACTGGCAAAGGCGGTCCAATTGGCTGAGTGGCAACTTCTGTTTGACTACTGCGCGAGGAAAAAATCATGAGCGTGCGGGCTGCGGTCCTGCGCAGTTTTGAACAACCTTTAGAGCTTAGAACCTATCCGGAACCGACAGCAGGGCCGGGCGAAGCGATCGTGCGCGTGGAGATGGCGGGTATCTGCGGTACCGATGTTCATCTCTGGCTGGGTCAACTCGCGATTCCCACACCGGTGATCCTCGGTCATGAAACGGCCGGTCGCATTGAGCAGTTGGGAGCCGGCCTCGAGAAGGATTGGCGCGGCGATGCCTTGCGCGTCGGAGACCGCGTCTGCTGGGCCAGTTCCATCGCTTGCGGAGAATGCTTTTACTGCCGCCATAAGGGTCAACCGACACGGTGCCTGACGCGTAAGGCCTATGGCATTTCCTACAACGCAGACGATGCGCCTCACTTGCGCGGAGGCTACGCCGAAAAGATCCACCTGCGCCCGGGAACAGCAATCTTTCGCATTCCCGATTCTTTGCCGACTGAAGCGGTGGTCGGAGCCGGATGCGCTCTAACCACTGCGATTCACGGCATCGAGCGGGCGCCGGTTCAATGGGGAGATGTTGTCGTCATCCAGGGTACCGGTCCTGTGGGCATTGCGGCTTTGGCTGTCGCCAAACAATCGGGCGCCTCCCGAATCGTGGTCACCGGCGCACCGGCACATCGTCTCGAACTCGCACGTGAATTTGGAGCCGATGTCACGATCGACGTCATGTCCGCGGATCTCTCTGGCGATCTCGATGCCCGCAAACGACAAGTGCTGGCCGAAACCGGTGGCTACGGCGCGGACGTCGTAATAGAGTGTGTAGGGCATCCGGATGCGGTGAATGAAGGTTTGGAGTATTGCCGCGACGGCGCACGCTTCCTGGTGTTGGGCCAGTACGCGAACGCCGGCAATATCAGCTTCAATCCCCATACCATTACGCGAAAGCAGCTTCAGGTAGTCGGATCTTGGGGTTTCGAACCACGTCATGTCGATCGCGCGCTTCGCCTGCTCGATCAGACACAATGGAAACGGCTATTTGCGCGTCAGATCACGCACCGCTTTCCGCTGGAACAGGCCAACGAAGCCCTCGAAACGACAAGGACCTGGCAATCCGGTAAGACGGTAATCGAACCTTGAAGCGACTCCTTTTTTTGCTCATTCCCGTAGCTTTGTTGCTCGGCTGGCTATTCGTGCGAGGTCGTGGGCTCGTCGAAGTTCCATTCGCGCGCGTCGCACGCGAGACGATCGTGAGCACACTCAATACTAACGGCAAAGTGGAGCCCATCGAATGGGCTGCCGCGCACGCCGAGATCGGCGGACCCGTGCAACAGATTCATGTCGCGAAGGGCCAGTCGCTGCACAAGGGTCAGTTGCTGGTGACAATCGGCCAGCCCGATGTTGAGGCGGCAATGTTGAGCGCGGAGGCTCGTATCAAAGCAGCTAAAGCCGAAATCGAAACCCTTGATCAGGGCGGCCGCGCCAGCGAACAAGCCGAGATCCAAAGCAGTCTTGTCCGAGCGAGGACCGACCTCAAGAACGCGCAAACCGAATACACGACTCTGCTACGCCTGGCCGCTAAGAACGCCGCGACAAAAGCGGATGTTGAGGCGGCTCGTCAGGCAGTGGAGCGCGCCCAGCAGCAGATTCAGTCGCTGGAGCGGAGGAAGAACTCACTTGTGACCCAACCGGACAGGTCCGCCGCCGAGGCGCGACTGCAAGAAGCGCAAAGCGGCGCCACCGCAGCGGCACAACGGCTTACCACGGGGCAAGTGCGCAGTCCGGCGAACGGCGTCGTATACCGGCTGGAAGTAAGACCCGGCGGCTACTTGAACCCCGGAGATCTTGTCGCAGAAGTCGGACGTCTCAATCAGCTTCGTGTTCGTGTCTATGTGGATGAACCGGAGCTCGGCCGCGTACAGAAGGGTATGCCGGTGACGATCACTTGGGACGCCATGCCGGAACGAAAGTGGAAAGGTTTCGTCGAGAGTGTTCCTCTACAAGTCATTGCGCTCGGCACGCGTCAGGTGGGTGAAGTGATCGCGACGATGGATAACCCCGATCTGACTCTGATTCCGGGAACAAACATCAACGCGGAAGTCCTGTCGAAGACTGCGGAGAACACACTGGTCGTCCCCAAAGAAACGGTTCGCCGTCAAGGCGTCGAAACCGGGGTATTCCTCCTCGATGGAACGAAACTCGCATGGCGCCCTGTAAAGATGGGCATTTCCAGCGTCACACGCACGCAGATCGTTGAAGGTCTGAAAGAAGGCGACTTGGTGGCGTTGCCAGTCGAACGGACTCTCAAAGCGGGAGACGAAGTCAAACCGCTCATTCAGTAGTAGATGAACCCAGATAAGACGGAAACTCTTCGCAAGCTTCTTCGATCAGCACGTTCTGTCTGCGTGTTGACAGGCGCAGGCATCTCCGCTGAGAGCGGAATCCCCACGTTTCGCGGTCCAGGAGGCCTTTGGCGGGACTTTCGGCCGGAAGAACTCGCCACTCCGCAAGCATTCGCCAAAGATCCCAAAACTGTCTGGGAGTGGTACGACTGGCGGCGGCAACTGATCGCCAAAGCTGAGCCGAACGCCGGCCATCTCGCAGTAGCGAAGTTTACGATCGTGACCCAGAATGTCGATGGGCTCCATCAACGCGCCGGAAGCAGGAACGTGATCGAAGTTCACGGAAGCATCTGGAAAGTGCGGTGTGTGCAGTGCAACGCGGAAACGATGGATGAGCGTCCGTCTCTGCCGGAACTCCCGCCACGATGCGAATGTGGAGGCCTGCTCCGTCCGGGCGTCGTCTGGTTTGGAGAAGGACTCTCCATGCGGGTCTGGGATAATGCTGAGAAGGCAGTCTGTGCAAGCGAGATACTACTCGTAGTAGGCACGTCGGCGGTGGTTCATCCGGCTGCTTCCCTCGCGCCAATGGCCAAGTTATCCGGCGCAACTGTTGTTGAAATCAATCCGGACGAAACTGCTCTATCGGATGAAGTCGACTATTCGATCCGGGGAACCGCTGCACAGGTACTACCGCTACTACTCGAATGAAACTTTGCTATATCGACGCTTTTTCCGGCATTAGTGGCGACATGACTGTCGGGGCTCTTCTCGATGCGGGAGCCGACTTTGCATCGCTAAACGCCGCCCTGACATCGCTCGGGACGGGCGCTACATTCCGGTTCGAGCAGACCAAGCGACGGGGAATTGCCGCGGGCAAGTTCCATGTCGACGGGACCG
>DASQLD010000430.1:0-8762 GCA_035630195.1 Bryobacteraceae bacterium | reverse complement strand
CTTGCCGCTCGGCTTGCCCTTCCGCCGATCGGCCAACCCCGAGTAGCCATCGCTCTCCAGGCGTTCCCGCCACCGGCGCATCGTCCGATCCGTCACACCTAAAATCTCGGCTGCCTGCCACCAAGTAATCTTCTTGGCCATGGCCTGCAGCAGTATGTCTTGTACCTTCATCATCCGCTCCATCTCAGCGGCCGAGTACTGCCGGGCTTCTTCCACTCCCCAGCCTTACTCCCGCCTGGTCAATGCGGACAACTCATGTGTGAATTCAACCGGACAACTCACATACTAGCGACACTCACCGGAAAAGGGCCTAGCGTTTTCGTTGTATTTAGTATAAACTTCCACCCCAACAGGCCTCGTACGCCTAATTGGAGAACTGGCTATGAAATTCCTTGTTGGGGCGCCAGTAAGCTTGCTGTTCGTTGCGCTCATCTCTTCTACTCCGGTAAATGCACAAGCCGTTTACGGGAGCATCGTCGGTACCGTAACTGATGCCAGTGGCGGAATCCTGACCGGCGCAAAAATCACCATAACCGACACCGGACGCGATGTTGCGGCTACGACGACATCTAATGAATCCGGCAATTTCGCGCAACGCTTCCTCATTGTGGGTAGATATCGTGTCCGCGTGGAGGCGTCCGGTTTCAAGAGCTTCGTTCAAGACAACATCGGTGTGTCCGTCGACACCGAGACACGCGTCGACGTGCAGATGCAGTTGGGCGACGTCACACAAACCGTCGAAGTCACTGCAGAAGCTTCACTCCTGAAGACCGAGCGCAGTGATGTCGCCTCTACGTACAGTGAGAAAACGATAACCGAGCTACCTGTTCTGAATCGGCGCTTTACGAATTTTCAGCTCATGACGCCGGGTGTCGTCGCCTTTCCAACCTCTCTGACGGCGGCTTCGGCCGAGAATCCGCAGGGTTCCTATCGAATGCTCGTGAACGGCCAAAGCTTCGCCGGTACGAGCCACTTGTTGGACGGCACCGACAATCACGATGCGGTACTTGGATGGATTGTCATTAATCCTACGCTCGAATCTGTGACCGAAGCGAAGATCACGACGGCAAACTACGACGCCGAGTTCGGAGTCGCGAGCGCCGGCGTGGTGAGCGCACAGACAAAATCCGGAACCAACAAGATCCATGGCAGTGCTTTCGAGTTCTTGCGGAATGATCACCTGCAGGCGCGCAACCCATTCACGCAATCTCGCGCTATCCCGAACTCGAATGGGAGAACGATTCCCTTAACGCAGTGGAACCAATTCGGCGGCTCAATCGGTGGACCGATTCAAAAGAACAAGATGTTCTTCTTCGGCGATTTTCAAGGGACAAGGCGCAACACAGGCGGTGGAACGTTACTACGTGTTCCTACGGCTGAAGAGCGTACCGGTGACCTCCGCGGCCTGGGCCTGAATATCTTCGATCCGGACAGCGGAGCCACGCCAGCGGCCCGCCAGCAATTTCCCAATAACATCATCCCGGCTGACCGGCTTTCGCGCGAAGCGCAGAATCTGCTGAAGCTGATTCCGTTACCCAACATCAACGCCACTTCGGATCAGCCCAACTTTGCATCGTCAGGAGGCGTTAAGTCCGATGACGAAGCATTCAATGGGCGTATAGATCATTACACGACTGACAAACTCCATCTCTTTGGAAGGTATAGTTTGCAGCAATTCCGTGTAAAAGCGCCGGGGTCTTTCGGCGCAGCGGGAGGCGGGGGATTGGACGCCTCTGGGAGCACGAACGCGTACGCAGGAACATCCGATTCAAGGAATCATTCCATCGCAGCCGGCGCGGATTATTCGGTCCGACCAGATCTGCTGACGGACTTTCGCTTCGGTTGGTTTCGCTACAAAGTCTTCGGCCAACCGAATGGTATCGGGACAAAGCCCGCCGAAGAGGCTGGAATCCCCGGCCTGAACACAGACGCGGAGTTCAATTCCGGCATGCCGGCGTTCTTCATCAACGGATATGGGAACAACCTGTTCCGCTTCGGCTATGCACTTGGTGTGAACGGTTGTAATTGCCCGCTCATTCAGGATGAAGATCAGTATCAGTTCGTGAATAACTGGACAAAGATTCAAGGGAATCACACGATCAAGTTCGGGGCGGATATCCGGAAGGCTTTTAATCTGCGTGTGCCCAGCGATCGCCATCGCTCTGGTGAATTGAACTTCGATGCGGCGCGGACACAGGGGCCAGCCGGAGGAGGTTCGGGACTTGCGGCGTTTCTGATCGGCGATGTCTCGCGTTTCGAGCGCTACGTCAGCACGGTCACCGATGCCAGCGAATCACAGAATCGCTGGTTCTTCTTCGGTCAGGACACGTGGAAAGTGACCAATAAGCTCACGATCAACTATGGCCTTCGCTGGGAAATCTATCGGCCGCAAAAGGTCAACGCCGCAGGGAACGGGGGCTTCGTGGACGTTGGCACCGGCGAGGTGCTGGTGGCCGGTTCGAACGGCGTTGGGCTCGACTTGAATGTCGAATCGCCATGGACGAACTTCGCGCCGCGTTTGGGTATTGCATATCAATTGACACCAAAGACGGTGATTCGGACAGGGTACGGCCGTGGCTACAACCTTGGAGTCTTCGGATCGATCTTCGGGCATAACGTGACACAGAATCTGCCGGTTCTTGCGATTCAATCCGATCAGCCAGCGCAGAATTTCGATCGCGTTTTCAAACTCTCAGAAGGCCCAAGAGCGATCAATCCGGCGACGATTCTCGCCTCTCAACCGAAAGGACCGAACGGGCATCCGATGCTGCCAAACGGGGTCACGTCCTTCGTCATCACTGACCCAATCCGGTTTCCCACTGTAGACGCCTGGAACTTCACGATTCAGCAGCAGCTCGGCCAGAGTATGTCGTTTGAGATCGCTTATGTAGGCACAAAGGGAACACACGTCTTTGCCGGCACGGGCGGGGACTACGATCTTAATCAAGCCGACATCAATGGATTCGGCACGCTGACCACCAATCAGAGAAAGCCTTTCTTTCAGAAGTTCGGGTGGTCGCAAAACTTCCGGTATTACGGCAGCGACGCTAGCAATAACTATCATTCGCTACAAACACGATTCGACAAACGGTTCTCGCAAGGGCTATCAGTCGGGGCCCATTACACATGGTCGAAAAATATCGACTATGACGGGACGTACTATCCACGAGATGCCAAGCTCGCCCGCGGAGCTTCCAATAACAACCGCGCGCATGTATTATTCTTGTCGTCGCTTTATGAACTGCCGGTCGGGCAGGGAAGGCAATTTCTGAGTGGGGCGCCCAAGGCCGTCGACCTAATCCTCGGCGGATGGCAAGTGAATGGAACATTCAACTGGATGGCGGGACAACCGTTCACTCCTATGTATCGCGACTGCAACGCCGACCGAGATACGGGCTGGTGCCGTCCCGACATTGTGGGCGATCCGAGTATCGACAACCCAAGTCAATTCGGCTGGTTCAAGACGGCGGAAACACCGCTGGCGCAGAATGGTCAGGTAAGCGGTCCATGGCAGCGGCCGCAGCGGGGGAAATTCGGTACCATCGGGCGAAATACGCTCGTCGGACCATCATTTGCTCAGTGGGATATGTCGTTCTTTAAGAACTTCCGAATCACTGAAGGCATTCAAGCGCAATTTCGGGCCGAATCTTTTAATTTCGCTAATCACACAAACCTGGCAAATCCGAATAATTGTGTCGACTGCCCCGGAGTAGCTGGACGTATTTTCGGCGCGTTTGCAAGCTACGTTCCCCGCCAATGGCAGCTCGCAACAAAAATACAATTCTGAATTGAGCGAACATAAATGCGACGGCTACAAGGAGTGGAACTGTGAATCGCAGTCCGGCTGGTGAAACTGCGATGCGCACGCGCCCCGTTCTTGTGTGCCTCACCTTACTCGGTCCAGCGCTTTTGTGTTCGCCGAACTTTGTCATTACTCTGCCTTTCTGTATTTCGTTAGCCTGCATTGTACTCGTCAGTTGCGTATCCATCGCTCTGCTTCCCTCGGCTTGGCCGTGGATTGTGCTCGCCTCCGGTGTGGGTACTTTTGGCGGGTTCTTCGTTGGATTCCGAATGTACCCGCCGAGCGATCCAATCGCCGCCCCATTGGTGCCCTATGTTGCGGCAGTGATGGCACTGCTCGTTATGGTTGCCGGGCTGTTTGTAGGCGTGGTGATGACGAAGCTAACCTTGTCAGGTCAAAGGCTGCGGCGTACATCTGAGTTCTGATGCTCGCTTGCGTTGCGTTCGGACGGTCGCCTTCTGATCTGTTCTTTTTAAGGAGATACTGAAACTAGACCGGGCGCGATTGCGCCTTCTCTAGTTGCACCTCATGTTTCGATCTATAGTTGCCGTTGCCGCCTTTTCTTCGCTGTCCCTCCTGCAAGCACAGGCGTTAGACCCTGCATTTTTCGAGACCAAGATCCGCCCGGTGCTCGCGGCTAGTTGTTATGGCTGCCATTCCTCGAAATCGAAAGCTCCCATGGGCGGTCTTGTACTCGATACGAAGGCAGGGTTGAAGAAGGGTGGAGCAACCGGCGCGGCCATCATTCCCGGGAACGTGGCGGGAAGCCGACTGGTACAGGCGCTTCGCTACACGGACAAGCATCTCCAAATGCCGCCCTCCGGCAAACTCGCCGACAATGTAATCGCAAATTTCGAACAATGGATCGCAAGTGGCGCCGTGGATCCGCGACCCGATACGGTCACGGCAACGGCGGCCCCGTTGAAAGGGATGCCGGTCGAGGAAGGGCGAAAGTGGTGGGCCTTCCAACCGGCTCGTGAATTGCCGGCGGCAAAAACCCATGATACTCAGTGGGGCAATACTAAGATCGATTCTTTTATTCTCGCGAAACTCGAAGAGAAGCGCCTGAAGCCCTCCCCCAAGGCTGATCGGAGAACCCTGGTGCAGCGCGCATATATAGATCTGACCGGCCTTAAGCCGACATACCAGGAAGTGGAAGCCTTCGCCAATGACACCTCTCCCGGTGCCTACAAGAAGCTGATCGATACTTTGCTCGCATCGCCCCGGTATGGAGAGCGTTGGGGCCGCCACTGGTTGGACGTCGCCAGATTCGCGGAAGACAACCCGACATCTGAAGCCACAAACCCACCTTATCCGTTCGCCTGGCGGTACCGCGACTGGGTGATCGAGTCGATGAACAAGGATCTGCCGTTCGATCGATTCGTAAAGCTGCAATTGGCCGCCGACTTGATGCCGGGCAGCAAGCGAGAAGATCTTCGCGCTCTCGGATATTTAGGCGCGGCTCCGATCTATCACAAGGATCAAAGACTCTCCGAAGAAGTCATCTATACCTTTGTCACCGACGATTGGGACGAACGCGTGGACGCCGTGACCCGTGGGTTGCTCGGGATGACAGTGGCGTGCGCACGTTGCCATGATCATAAGTTCGATCCCATTCCCACGAAAGACTACTACGGTCTGGCTGGCGTTTTCGCATCGACGATGCGCGCGGAGCGGCCTCTGTTCGATGTCGACCCGCAAATCGAACAACGGTACCTGTGGATCCAGAATAGATTGTTCGATCTTCGCTACTCCGCCAACTTATTAACCAATGAAGCTTCGACTGTAGACGGAGCCGCTCCACGCGTCGCAAAGTGGAAGGCCGAAATTGCAAGTCTCAAAGCCGAGATGGAGAGCCTGCGAGATCTTTATCCAGGCTTGGTCAAGAGTGTCGAGAAGTATTGGACGGAAACTCCGCGTCAACGTCCTCAACAGCCTGCTGCAACAGTGCCGGCGGCAGCCGCGCCGCCACCAGCCGCACAGCAACGCCGACGATTCACATCCTCGACTGAACCATTCGTTAACGCGGTGTATGACGCCGCTCAATACGTGGATGGAACCGATCCCAACTATACGTTCGTGGTTTACAAGCCTGGAGAAGCGCGCAATCTCCCCGTGATGCTGCGAGGAAATGTCGCAACACCTGGCGAAATAACACCACGGCACTTCCTCAGCGTTCTATCGAAGACAGAACCTGAGTTCAAGAACGGTTCGGGTCGCCTCGAACTTGGCGAGAAGATATTCAACGACGCTGCGCCGCTGACGGCCAGAGTGATCGTGAACCGCGTCTGGGGCTGGCACTTCGGCAAACCGCTCGTCGGCACACCAAGTGATTTCGGAACACAGGGCGAGAAGCCAACGCATCCGGAGTTGCTGGATGATTTATCGGCGCGCTTTATTGCGAATGGCTGGTCCCTCAAGTGGCTGCATCGCGAGATCATGCTCTCGTCGACCTACCAGCAATCGAGCAAACGCCGTGCCGACGCCGAACAGTTTGATCAATCGAACACGCTGTTGTGGCGCATGAACCCACGGCGAATGGACATCGAGTCCTATCGTGACTCCATCCTGCGAGCGGCGGGGACGCTGAACGACAAGATGTACGGACCTTCGGAAGATCTCGATAGCGAAGGCAACACTCGGCGCACGATTTATGGAAGGGTGGCGCGCGGGCGCTTGAACAACTTACTGAAGCTCTACGATTTTCCTGACGCTTCGCAGACCAGCCCGGGCCGCGACCTCACGACCACCCCACTGCAGCAGCTTTTTGTGATGAATGGAACGTTTATTCCGGAGCAGGCGGCTGCGCTTTCCAAAACACTCGAGAGTGAACCTGACGCTACCGCGAAGTTGCGATCTCTGTATCGTAAGATTCTAGCCCGCGACCCTACGCCAAAGGAACTCGATTTCGCTCTTACATACTTATCGCAAAGCACGCTAGCCGAATACGCCGAAGTGTTGCTGTCGACCAATGAGGAGATCTTCTGGCCATGATGCCCCAGTATTCGCGACGTGAATTGATACAGTCCCTTTGCGGGGGTCTCGGCAGCATCGGGTTGGCCGGTATGCTGAGTGGAACGCAAGCGCACGCTGCGTCTCTCGGCCACTACAAGGGCCCAAGTCTTCCCACGAAGGCGAAACACGTCATTTTCCTGTTCATGACTGGCGGTCCATCGCAGGTCGACATGTTCGATCCGAAGCCCGCGTTGCTCAAATATCAGGGGCAGCGACCGAACTCGGTGGATCTGCGGACGGAGCGCCAGACAGGCGGCCTGCTACCAAGCCCCTTCGTCTTCAAGCCGGCAGGGAAGAGCGGCGTCGAAGTTAGCGATCTGCTGCCAAAGTTTTCCACCGTGATCGACGATGTGTGTGTCATCCGCTCGATGTATACGTTCAATCCGACGCATACGCCGGCCCGAAGCTTAATCCACTCGGGTAGCATTCTCGCGACCCGTCCATCCTTGGGCGCCTGGGTATCGTATGGGCTCGGGACTGAAAACGAAAACCTGCCGGCCTTTATAGCGTTAAGCCCCGGCGCTGGCGGCGGAGGATCGCTCCTGCGCGCCGGATTTCTTCCGGCCGAATATCAAGGGACGCCATTTAGCGATTCCGACGTAGAGCCGGAGAAGATGATCTCCAATCTGCGCAACAAATGGCTGGATGCCAAGGCGCAGCGCCGCAAACTCGACGCAATTCAGGAGCTAAACCGGCAGCACAGCGATACCTTCGGCGGTGACGATTTTCTCGAAGGCCGAATCAAGTCGATGGAAGCCGCTTACCGAATGCAATTCGAAGCCCTCGACGTCTTCGATATCCGCAAGGAGTCGGAAGCCATTCGAACCGAATACGGATCAACTCCGTTTGCGAACGGCTGCTTGCTGGCGAGGCGACTCGTTGAACGCGGAGTCCGGTATATTCACATTTACTATGGCGCCGGCCAGGTGTGGGACGACCATAAAGACATCAATAAAAACCTGCGCGAACGTTGTCCTGATATGGATCAGGCGGCTGCGGCTCTCATTCGCGACCTGAAACGCCGCGGCTTGCTGGACGAGACGTTGGTTGTTTGGGGCGGAGAGTTCGGCCGCACCCCGGTATCGGAGAGCGGAACGGGTCGAGATCATAACCCCTACGGATTCACGATGTGGATGGCCGGCGGCGGTATCAAGGGCGGGCTAGCGTATGGGGCTACCGATGATTTCGGATTCAAGGCGGTAGAAAATCGCGTCTCCATTCACGATTTACATGCGACGATTCTGAACCAGCTTGGTCTCGACCACACGGCACTCACCTATCGCTATGCGGGTCGTGATTTTCGCTTGACGGACGTCTTCGGCGAAGTAGTCAAAGATATTCTTATCTAACGCCTACCAAAAATGCGCGGCCACTATGGTGGGTGGTCCCGGATTTCCGGAAAACATCTTGGTTGAGAGAACAAACTGCACGTTCTTTCTCTCCCATCCTGAAGGGGCCGACTCCAGAGCTTGCGTGAGGTAAGTTTCGTTCGTCAGAAACTCGCTCGCAGCGGAAGTGCCTCCGCCTCTTATTCCTGCCGCGACAACCACGGTCTGCTCGGTTGTTGGATTGTGCACACGGGTGACGATCGCGTAGTCCGTCTCAATTTGCGGGATTGCCGTATCGGTCCGAACTTGCCACGATTGATTCTCCGGGCTCTGGCGGTCTCGGACGATCTCGACCTTTCGGTCCGAATCGAACTCGAAATAAAACCGAAGTTCACCCGTCAACCGCAATGTCCAGTCGTTATTAAACGCCCCCACCAGAACCACCGGCTTTCCACGAAGGTCGGCTAGCGATGTACTCCTGCCGCCCTGCAGCACGACATCCTTTCCCGATCGGGCGAACAGCGCCCCAAACCGCATAACAGCCCGAGCGTCGGAAAGCGCCACATAACGATCGAAAACCGGGGAAATGTCGCCCGCCGGAATCGATTCTAAGCGCT
>DASQLD010000429.1:0-12404 GCA_035630195.1 Bryobacteraceae bacterium | reverse complement strand
TGCTTGCGTCTGGTCATGCCCCAGGATAAAACCAGTCTGAAACAAGATCAATAGTGAATGTTTCAGCACCTACTCGGGAGCTGAGTTGGTGTTTGGCGCTGGCCGGAAGGCCCAATTTTGCGACGGAAAGTAGCTAGTTCTACGACATCGCTGCGTTGCAGGCTGCTCGGACGACTGGCATTGATGCTTCTTCGCTTCTTCCGAAACCCGTTTGAGGGGAGTCGAGATGCTTCTGACAATAGCGATTGCGTTTAAAGAGATGTTGATCGTATTGAGCCGCTACGTCATTTAGCGAGTCGGGTCGTCTGGTGGCCTGCAAGCATCCATTTCCCCTTAGTCTTCACCCACACATGGATCATCATCAACTTGTCGTCAAAAGGGCCCTGAGCGTTCGTACCGTGCATTCGGACTATAGAATGCGCTATCGCCGAATCGCCATGCATGCGCACCGTAGTGGAACTGTGATCGATCCCCACATAGTTTTGCTTGCCCGTCTTCATTTTTGAGATGTACTGTGTTTTGTCATCTATGATTCCCGTTGAATGAGCGTAGATTAGATCGGAAGTGAGCATCGCTTCCAATCTGGCGAAGTCTTTCGCCTTCACTGCTGCAGCCCAATCCTTTTCTGCTTGCTGAACTTGTAGTTCATCAGCGGAAGCAGCATAGGAAATCAAAGACGTGCTCAACAACACCAGCGCCACTAGTATGATTCGCATGTTTGAACACATAATCATGTCACATTTGGAGCCAGGTATCCAAGGTGAATGCAGGCAACTCTCCTTCGAGTGGAGAGAGTTACGGTACAACTTCGAAACCCACCATGCCGACAAATTCACGCGACTGCGTCGCAAGCCAAGCTTCGGCAACATAGCGGCCGACTGCAAGGTTCGTGATGTTTGCAACGAACGCCAAGGTGCGTTCGCCGGGTCCGACCTGTTCTCTTGTCAGCACCTGCGCAAATAGCTTATCTGCTGACCAGGTGTAGACAATTTCGCCTTTGTCATTCCATATCCGCATGTCGTTTCGTTGACTGCTGGGGAATGTCAGAGTCACGGGGTCGACCGAGCGCAGGGTGAGTCGCACCAGGATATCTATACTGTCTGCTGCTTTGTATCTGGGCGCGTCGAGGCCGACAGTAAACGCGGTCTGCGGCGCCTCGGCAGCAGTTGAACCGGCGCGACTGTAGATCAGTTCATAACGAACCGGACCGGCAAAACTGGTCGTCTCATACATCACGATTCCAAGTCCAGGAACCAAATACATCTGCGTCAGGCCAGCGTCGGCGCAACTTTGCTCGAAGGTTAGGTGAAGCGCGTTGTCCCACTCGCCGGCGGGAGTTTTGATTTTGGCAGTTCGCGATTCGATTTTCGCCGATTTCGTGCACTGTTCAATGTCTACAGGGAAGCTGCGGCCTACTTCGCCGTCGAAGGCCAGCCAAGCGCTTTCTGCCTCTGCAGTGGCGTTCAAGATATTGACGCCGGTTTCCGTGGTTCGTAAATGAACTGTCCGACCGAGGAATCCGACTCGAAGGTACTCGCGATCGCGAAAGGTTTCTTTGCCTTCCACATCGATCGTTTGGGGTGTTCGCGCCGGCCCCTTCGACGCGACTCTATAGGCCCAGGAATTGCCGGCTTGTAGGGGCAAATAATCGGGCTGAGCCGCGAATGAAAAAGTTGCGGCGGCCAAGAACAAGTTAAGAGTAGAAATTTTTATTCCAAGCATGTTGTTTTAGTTTTTGTAGGACGGCCCCCTCCAGAGGCCCCGTTTCGGAGATGCGGCAGTTCGTTTCGACGTTCCGAACCTGACGCATCCCCGGGATCACGGTTGTGACGGCAGGATGCGTGATGCAGAAACGAAGCGCAATCTCGGGAAGCGCGCCCGGCACGTCTTTGAGATCGGCCTGAAGAGCTGACACGTGCTCAACGACTTGCTGCTTTCGGCCTTCTCTGAAGTAGAACGCGCGAAATTCATCGCGTTCGAACTCAGAATTCTCTGTGATGGTCCCTGTGAGACTGCCTTCATCGAAGGGAACGCGGGCGAGAACTCCAACATTGTGCCGGATTACCGCCGGGAACAGATTCTTTTCCGGCGATTGATCGAATATGTTGTAAATCACCTGCACGGTATCGATAAGGCCGCTTGCGACTACCCCGAGGGCCGAATCGGGCTGATGATCATTGATCGACACGCCCACAAATCGTATTTTTCCATCGCGCTTCAAATCTTCGAAGGCGCGCTTCCACTCATCACGTTCCAGCCAGCCGGGATCCCAAACATGGAGTTGCTGCAGATCTATCGTCTCTAAGTTCAGGTTTCGCAAGCTCTCCTCGGTACTTCGCATGATGTAGTCGTAAGGAAACACGTCCTGAATGTGGGAACCAGGAGCAGCCGGCCAGACTCGATTCATCGGTGGAACCTTTGTCGCCACAAAGACTCGGTGAGGAGCATCTTTTGCGACAGCACCCACAAGTTTTTCGCTGTGTCCGTCGCCATAAGCCAGCGCCGTGTCAATAAAGTTTAGTCCCAGCTCGAACGCGCGGCGCAGCGCGCGAACGGATTCCTCGTCGGTTCCGCCCTTCCATTGCTTCCCGCCGACACCCCAGGCTCCATAGCCAATCTCGCTGATTCCGAGCCCGGTCCTTCCAAGCTTCCGATATCTCATAAACACATGGTAAGTGCGGGTCGCAACCACCTTGGTTCGCCGGGAGTCAAAATAGAGGTGATGTTCCGCGCTATCGGTGTTCTTGTCTTACTTACAGGCTTGCTCAGCGCCGCCACAGTACGGCTCTATCTTAAGGACGGCACGTACCACTCGGTGAGGGAGTATGAGACGAAAACCGATCGTGTTCGCTACTACAGCACGGAGCGCAGCGAATGGGAGGAGATTCCGATCGAACTGGTAGATCTTAAGAAAACCGAATCGGAAAAGAATGAGAATGAAGCTGCCCGTAAGGCCGATGCCGCCGCGATGGACGCGGAGGAAAAGGCCGAGCGAGCGCAGCGCCGGGAAATTGAGCGCATTCCCGTGGATCCAGGCGTTTATATGTCGAAGGGGGACGAACTCGTTGTCGTGAAACAAGCCGAAGTCAAGATGGTAAACAACAAACGCCGATCCGTACTGAAAGCCATTTCTCCGATCCCGATTGTGGCCGGTAAATCGACCGTTGAATTGGACGGGGTGAAATCGGCATTCGTGCTGGATGTCGAACGACCGGAATTCTATTTCCGTCTTGCGAAGGCCGAGCGGTTTGCGATTGTGCGAACAAAACCGGCCAAATCCTCCCGCGTGGTTCAAACGCTGAATAGCATTCCCGTGTCAAAAGAGATTATCGAAGAGACAGATATCGTCGAGACCTTTAAGCAGCAGATGGCCGAAGGTCTGTATAAAATCTGGCCGACGAACCCCCTGCCGGCCGGCGAATATGCAGTCGTGGAGTACACAGAAGGCGAAGCTAACATACAGGTCTGGGACTTCGCGGTTGCGGCCCGACACGGCCGTTGATGGTTTCTGTTTATCAGAAGCCTAATTTTTCACTATGGCGAAGTCTTCATCACTTCCGGAAAACGATTGAACCAAGGCGATCGGGTAGTTCGCTTTTCATCCCGACGACACGCGGAACGTACTATCGTGGCGGCCCACTCGGCCAGAGCGCTGCGTACGAGTCGGCGGACAGCTGCATGTTCACGACGGGGATCGGGCCATGGAGACGTTCAATTTCTCAAATCCTGCCCGTTCTTATCTCGCGGGAATGGAGCGGCAGCAAGCACTCCATGCAACATCAATCGGCCGACATTCGGCACAATTATTCGAACGCTTTCGATTCGCGTAAGATCCCAATTGGGCTTTACTATTTGGCCTAATTCTACGGTTCCGGCACGTGTATACGGGTATCCCGAACCGTAAAATATTCGTTAAAGTTTCGTTCCCCCCAACTACCCGTGTTTGCGGGGAACGGGTATCCTTCCTAATCAACGCTGCTAAGCTCGTAGTTACGCATTATCCTGTTGGGAAAGCAATATGTACAGAATGAAACTCGCAAGCAATCCGCTTGCAGCGTTAATCTTTTTTGCAGCGTTGATATTCGGGCAGACAAGCCGTGGCACGATTACGGGAATTGTTACTGACGCGTCTGCCGCGGCAACGCCAAACGCTTCCGTTGAGCTCACAAACAAGCAGACCGGAATTATTCGCACGACGGCCACGAACGATGGCGGAGTATACCGCTTCGACGCTGTCGACCTGGGCGAATATGACGTCACGGTCAAAGGTGTTGGATTCAAAACCGTAACTAATCGCTCTGTTAACGTTCAGGCCGCCCAAACTGTAAGCATTGATGTTCGTTTGGAGGTTGGCGACAACGTCAGTGTCGTTGAAGTTTCAGCCGAAGCACTTCAACTTCAAACGGAAGCGCCCGTTCGTGGAGGCAACATCACCCAAAGCCAGGCGATCAAATTGCCATACGCCACCCGAAATCCCAATATGCTTGCGATCAATCTGCCTGGTGTAAACGAACAGCGGCAGGCCGCTGCCGGAACAAGCACCTTTTCAGTAAACGGTGCTCGCGGCCGTTCCAACAACTTCCTACTTAATGGAACGGAAAACAATGACATTTCGGTCGCCGGTCAGGCTTTCCAGATAAAGAATCCCGAGGCCGTCGCGGAAGTTTCTATTCAGACCTCCAATTTCGACGCAGAGTTCGGGCGAGCCGGCGGCGCCGTGATCAACGTAATCACAAAGTCCGGCTCGAACGATTTTCATGGTTCTGGAAGCTATCTGGTGGACGTCACAAACGACGACGCGATCACAAACACTCAAGTGCTGGATCCAGTCATCCGATCGCGAGGAAAGATGTTGCCTGGAACCGAGCAGTATTTTTCAGGAACACTAGGCGGTCCAATTGTCAAGGATCGGACGTTTTTCTTCGCGGCATGGCAGGAGCAGCGCCAGCGCTCGACCAGTCAGGTGTCTTTGACGACTCTGTCACAGGCGGGAAGAGACCGGCTCCGCGAGTTATTCCCACAAGGCGTAAACCCGCAGGCCGATCTGTATTTGAATCTTACAGCGGGCGCAATCGCGATCGGGCAACTTTCGCAGACGGAACTCGGCGGAGGTCGCGGTAGTGTACAAACCGGTACTGCGCTCTATGCATTTCCTCAGAAGCTTGATGCTCGACAATTCTCGGCGAAGATAGATCACAAGCTCAGCGATACAGATATGCTGGCGCTCAGTTACAACCATGATCGCAGCGACCGACCGCGGTTCACACAGAATTTGCCTGGCATGCAGACGAGCACGATGTCGCGCTTCCACAATGTTGTTTTATCGGAAACACACGTCTTTTCGCCTTCGTTCACGAACGAATTGCGGTTACCGTTCAATCGAATTGATTTTGATTCACCAGCCGACACGGAGAATCCTCTCGGTTCAACGATGCCACTGTATACTCTGACGCCACTTTCGAATTTGGGCGTCCCAACAAATATCCCGCAAGGAAGAATCGCAAATAACTTTGCGTTGCAGGATACGCTCAACTACATTCGCGGTAGGCACTCATTTCGTTTTGGGATTGACTTATTAAATCAGCAATCCCGCCAGTCGGCCCCTGTGGTCACGCGAGGGAACATCATTTACAGTGTTGGAGGCGGCTATCAGACCTTCGCCAACTTCCTCGATGACTTCGGCGGTTCGGCCGGCAGCGCTGTTCGCGATTTCGGCAACGCTGTATATTATCCCGAGTTGTTCCGGCAAGCATATTTCTTCCAGGACAGATGGCAGATGACGCCCGGCCTCACGGTCACGCTGGGATTGCGATACGAGAACTTCGGTACACCGATGAATTCATTGCCCACGCCTGCTTACACCGGTCTGTTCAACATCGACCCACAAACAGGTACGGGCCCGTTCAATGAAACGAATGAAGTGCCCGCCGACAACAACAACTTCGGTCCCGCATTGGGAATTACGTATTCACCAGCGTTCGAGGATGGGATTCTCGGGAAGCTCTTCGGGAATCGCAAGACGGTGTTCCGCACTGGTTACAACATCACCTACGATTCTTTCTTCAACAACATTGCGTCCAATATCGCGTCATCTGCGCCAAACTTGATTTCGACGCAACTGCTGTCGAAATCGGCAAGTGGAACAGATCGGGGCGTTGCCAATTTCTCGGAGAAACTACCGACTACCCCCAGAGCCTTGACACCCAAGGACTCTCAAACTCTGGTCTCGGGCGATCTCGTTAATCCCTACTATCAGCGCTGGTCTTTTGGTATCCAACGCGAGTTGCCGGGGAACACAGTTCTTGAAACGGCCTACGTTGGTTCAAGTGGCGTAAGGCTGTATATCCAGGAAGACCTGAATCCTGTTGTTCCTCCATCGCTTCAGGTACTGCCGGCCGGCTTTAACTCTATTGCGCAGTTGCAGCAAACGCTGGATGCCAGCGCGAATCCGTATGCTCTCGAAGCCCGTCTCGATCCAATGCAGGGAGCACGTAACATTCGAACGAACGGCGGACATTCCAGCTACCATTCGCTGCAGACGGAAGTGCGGAAGCGATTCACAAACCGGCTGGGCTTCAGTGCTGCCTGGACCTGGGCCAAGCTGATGGATAATGCCAGCGAGATTTTCCAGTACAACAACACTAGCCACGTCGCCAGTTATCCATCCCCATTCGGCGGTCAAAAATTGGAACGTGCCGTGTCCTTGTACGACCGAACTCATCGGCTGGTGTTGACGTACTTATATGAATTGCCGTTCTTTCAATCGCAACGGGGCGTGCTAGGACGGGTCCTTGGAGGCTGGCAAGCTGCCGGTGTAACGACTTTCGAATCCGGAGTTCCGTACAGCGCGACGAACGGAGTCGATTCTGACGGGATCGGCGGACCGAACCGGTCTGACTTCAATCCAGCCGGACAACCCGGAGTGCGTGCCCAGTTCGTCGGGGTATCTCCGACCAATGCCTTCGGCTATGTTAATCCCGATGTTTTCAACCCGGCGACCGGCGGTTACGTCTCTGTGCCGATTGATCCGAAGGAGGCTCGTTACATTGGGCTGCCAACAACTGCCGGACGCACGGGTAACGCGGGCCGCAACCTGGAGCGTATTCCTGGTCTCAAGAACTGGAATGTCAACTTGATCAAGAATGTTCGTATTAGTGAACGCTTCAGCACTGAGTTCCGGACGGAATTCTATAACATCTGGAACACACCGCAGTATGGTTACCTCAGCGTCAGTCCATTCACACCCGGCGAAGGTACAATCGCTTCGAATGTCAGCGGCTCTCTAGCTGGCCGCTTTTTGAACCCGACGTTCCTCGAAGCAGGCGGCCGTGTCATTCGCTACCAACTGACCCTTCGTTTCTAACCCAAGCGCGTAAAGAACTCGGCGGAACGCTCCGCCGAGTTCTTCCATGTATATTTTCTCGCAAGTTCTCTTCCTTGCAGTCCCAACCTTTTCCGTTCAGTCTGCGAGGTCAGCAGACGGTCGATAGCTGAGCTCAGTTCCGCTGCGCTCTGTGGATCAACGAGAACACCGCCTCCACCAACCACCTCGGGCATCGAGGAGACATTCGAGGTGATTACAGGCACACCGGCCGCCATCGCCTGCGCAATCGGGAACCCGAAGCCTTCATAAAACGATGGATAAGCAAAGACGCTCGCAGCAGCAGTGATCGAGGGCAAATCGGCTTCGGGCACATACCCGAGAACTCGCACTCCGTGAATTCCCGATCGAAGGCGATTCACTGTCGCACTCCCGGCCCAACCGATCGGTCCCACAAAGACGAAATCGTGGGCATCGCGAGTTGAGACGGGTAATTGCAGCCATGCATCAAGCAAAGTATCAACATTCTTTCGCGGCTCAACCGTACCGACAAAGAGTACGAACGGCTTCTCCAGTTTGTATTTTTGTTTCGCCGGCGGGGCTGAAAAATACGCATTCGGTATACCTGGATAGATAACGTCGATACGATCGGGATTGAGGTTCAGTAGCCGGATGGCGTCTTCTTTCGCGCTCTGCGAAATTGCGATCAGACCATTGGCGCGCTTGAATACTCGATCGTAGTGCCTCAACTCCGCGCGCACGTTAGCCGGCGTGTGAAACTGCGGCATCAGCAGACACGTCATGTCATATATGGTGCCTGTCAACTTCACGCCACGTGGTACAGCGTGAATTTGATTCGAAGCATGGAAGACATCCACGTTCCGAACAGCGGCATTGATGGCAGGCGGAAAGACCTTGTTGATGAATTGCAGCACGCCGATCCGCGGATATGTCTGTAGCGGCGTGAGTATAGAGCGATCGTGATCCAAGGAATCGACAGACCCGAGTAGTGGAAACGCGTCGATGTGGTGCTGCGGAGCATACTCACGAAGGGCGCGCATCCAATAGTACAAGTAGTTCTTGATACCTGCCGATCGCAACAGCAGCGCAGTCGCGTCAATGCAAATTCGCATGATTGGTGAGGAGATATTTTCCGCCGGATTCCTTAACGCTGAAGAGAGTGGCCTTGCCGACGAGGTTTTCAAAACGTCCTAATGAAGGCTTTTCGACAAGCACGTAGTATCGTTTCGAAGACTTCCAAAGCTCAGCGAACTCAGCATCATCAATAAACACATCAGGAGCGCCAGGCGCATAGGACCCGTATTCCAAGTTCATGACCCGGCCGTTTAGCAAAAGCGCCTGTCGATTCGTGTAAAAGAAGATGGATGAAAACGTGTAGTACTGATTGTCGGCGATAAGTTGTCCCGGAGGCGCGGCCATTACAGCTTCGCCAAGCGCGCGAGATGACAAGTAAGGATCGAATACAACCAGGGCAAGACGAGCCGCATTGAGAAATAGCGCCATCATCGCAGCTATAGCCAGGAATCGCATTCGCCAAGCGCCGATAGCGCCGATCAGGAAGGCCATGCCAGCAACAACCAAGGGAAGCCTCAGGTAGGCAAACGAGTTGAGCGTAAGGTCACCCATGTGTCCCAGCGACAACGTGTACACGTCTGGATTCTGCGTGAGTGCGTTGGAGATGTCGCCCGGCGTGGGCAATCCTTGAACATGCCACAGGATGATGACGATCGCAATAACGGAGGTCGCCGCAAGAACAGCAAGGATCTTGGATCCAACGCGAGTCCATCTATTATTAGCCGCCATCCCGCATCCAATAAGCAGCGCCAGAGCGGGATAGATCGGCATTGAGTAGTATTCCTGCGTGGTTGAGAAAGTGAAAAACACAAGCACGAATCCTATCCAGCAGAGCGCCAAAAACCGTGTGCGTCCGGCCCTATCCATGGGCTTGTAGGATAACTGGACGATTCCCGGTAAGTATACGCTCCAGGGAAACAGCCAGAGTAGATGGAACATCCAGAACAAGTAGCGGGGGACGGTGTTGTAGTCCCTCGGATGACGCATGTTCAGGAATCGGAAAACATGCTCGTTTAAAAAATAGAACCAAAAGAAGCCATGATATTGACCCGCTTCGCTCGTCGGGGTCAAGTCCAGATAAGGAGGATTACGGAGCGTCGCAAGTAAATGCCATGGCGCGGCGATAGACAATGCAATTACAATTCCCGCGACAGGTCGAAGCCGAGGGATTGATGCAAGTTGCTTCGTGAACAACAAGTAAAGGCAAGCCACGGCAATAGGAAACACGGCGGCGATCAACCCTTTCAGCAGCAAACCGGTGCCGATGGCCGCCCAGAACGTGTATGCCCAAAGCTTCGGACGCCTCTCCTCTTTCTCCAGGGCACGCAAGAACCCCCACATGGCCAGAGCGATTGTCGTTGTTAAGATGACGTCGGGAATGAGAATTCGAGTAAACAAAAATAGCCCGATACATGTTGATAGGGACAGCCCAGCATAGAAGCCAGTGCGGGCGTCGAATGCCCAGCGACCCATACGATTCGTAAGCCAGCACAGCACGATTACGCTCAGCGCGATCGGGATTCGCGCCGCCCAATCCTGTACACCAAAGATGGAGAATGAAATCGCCATCAGCCAATACACGAGCGGCGACTTTTCGAGATAGGCGATGCCGTTTAGACGCGCAGTCACCCAGTCGCCGGACTCGAGCATAGTGCGGGCAATCTGCGCCTGAACGGCATCCACGTCGTCCATCAATGCGGGTGGACTGATGCAAGCTACAACGTAGATAACCGCAGCGAACAGGCACACGAGAAGGTCATATCGTCGGGCAGTTCGTGGATCCAATAATCCATTATCGAGTACAGGCGAAAATCGGAACATGGACCGATCCAAGGTTGATTACAACCAGATCGCGAGAACGTTTCATGCGCGATATGACAGCGGAGGACTGGAAGGAATTGGCGCGGCTCTTGAGCAGCTGATCCGAAAAGCATCCGCCAAAAAAATCTTGGAGGCGGGATGTGGAACGGGCCACTGGATTGAATGGGTACGGAACAAAACGGTCGCTAAAGTATTCGGTCTGGATGCGTCAACGGGGATGCTGGGACAGGCCGCGCAGCGAATTGGGCCTGCGGAACTGATTGCGGCCACTGCGAATCGTCTTCCTTTGCGGGAAGACGTCTTCGACGTTGTCTTCTGTGTGAACGCGTTCCATCATTTCGACGATCCTTCTGATTTCCTGGCGCAAGCGGCCCGCCTGCTCGTCCCCGGAGGGACGTTAGCGATCATTGGTATCGATCCTCGCACGAGCCGACGCTATCAATACGAGTACTTCGAAGGCGCCCTAGAGTTGGATCTAAATCGCTATCCCTCGTTCGGTCAGATCGTCGACGGTATGGGGAAGGTTGGACTGAGCAATGTCGAAATGCGGGTCGTGGACGCTTACGACGTCTCGTTCATCGGCGAAGAAATCTACCGCGATCCCTTTCTGGAAAAACCAAGTAATTCACTGATGGCTCTTCTCACCGACGAGGTTTACGCGGGCGGCCTAAGAAATATTGCCGAGGCGATCGCCGTTGATCCTTTAGTCCGATTCCGTTCGAAGGTTGATTTCACAATGATCACGGGCGTCCGATAGACCATCTCGTTCGCCAAAGAAACAGCATTAGTAGTCCCCAGAGATGATATCCATAATTCGCCCTCCGATCGAGATGGTCGCTGATGACCCGGTGGACTGCAGGCCAACTGAATATGCCCATTGCCTCCACCGATTCGCGATTGATAGTATCGAGCAGCAGTGGCTTGAGAATCGTACGAAACCAATGATGAGTTGGGATGTCGAATCCTTGCTTTGACCTCGTTAACACAGATTCAGGCAGCTTGTCTCGCATCAGCTCGCGAAGAATCCATTTGAGTTTCGACCCCCGAATCTTGAGGTCTCTGGGCAGCCTGGCCGCGAATTCAACAATTCGATGATCGAGAAATGGGGGACGAACCTCCAATGAGTGCGCCATACTCATGCGATCGGTCTTATAGAGGATGTCGTCAGGTAGATAGTGGAGCTGATCGATGTATAGAAAATCATCGGAATGAGGTAAGCTCACATTCCGGTATGCCGCCGGCAATAGTAAATGACGGCGCTGTGACGACGACCACGTCCCATTCCAGAAGAAATGGGCCTCATTAGGCGGCAGAAGCGAGCCTTCTAGCAGTCGCTTTGCCTTGTATTCGAAGCTGATCTTATCGTCGGAAACTGGCAGTAGCTGTGTCACTCCAAGGCCGGCTTTCAGCAATGGCTTGGGCAGTGCTCGCAACGTACTGGCATAGTTGTCCGCCAGATAGGTCTGGTAGCCGCCGAATAACTCATCTGCTCCCTCGCCGCTGAGAGCTACGGTTACGTGCCTTCGCGTCATCTTCGAGAGAAACCAGACCGGCACCGCGCCTGCATCGGAACTCGGTTCATCTGAGTAGTAAGGAAGTTGATCGATCACTTCCTGGAGCTCCACCTCGGGATGAAGATCAAATTCGTGATGGTCAGTTCCGTACTTTTTGGCAATCTCACGAAACCAGGGGCTCTCATCGAAGCTGCGGCCCTGGAACGATACAGAGAACGTTTTGAGCTGTCGACCGGCTTCTTGACTCGCGTAGTGAACAATGGTGGAGGAATCGAGCCCACCACTGGACCACACGCCGAGCGGTACGTCCGAAACCAGATGCTCGCGAATAGAGGATCTTAAGAGCGCGTCCAGTTCTTCTTTTGCACCATCGGGTGCTATTGGGTGTGGATCGAATTGAAGACGCCAATAAGCATCTTCTGTCACGTGGCCATCACGCCATTCCAGCCAGTGACCAGGTTGGAGTTTCTCAATCCCATCCACCATCGTGTGATTCCCAGGGATGTAGTTGAGCGATAAGTATAAATTTAATCCAGTGAGGTTGAAGCGCCGTTCGATCTCCGGGTGCTCGAAGAGATTCTTCAGCTCCGATCCGAAATAAATGTCATCCCCGTGGCGATGAACATACAGTGGTTTGATTCCCATCCGGTCCC
>DASQLD010000428.1:0-3080 GCA_035630195.1 Bryobacteraceae bacterium | reverse complement strand
ACCCCGACCGCCAAATCGGACGCAGTTAGCGTCATTCGGCGTAAACCTGACGGGAGGGAGGAGGTCACAACCGTTGATGTTGAAAGGATGATCTCAGGACGTCGCCGCGGAGACAACAGTCGCCGCGACTTTGCTGTGTACCCAGGGGACCGTATCTGGGTGCCGGAACGCCTGTTCTGATCGGTCAGTATCACAATTTATTTTCGCCATGCCTAATCAGAAAAATACCGCCGCACCGAGTCGAGCGACCGCGGCCCCGGCGGCATTTCGCCTCTCACCTCGTGATATCCTGCAGATGTTTCAGGAGCGTTGGCTCCTGGGTCTGTTTATCGGAGCCGCTGCGGCGATAGCATTCGTGGTACTGCAACCGGCCAAAGATCCGGTTTATTACAGCGAGGTGACTCTTCTGTTCGAGTCCCGCAAAGATCGGGTGCTGAACATTCAGGAGGTGGTGGATACGGGCGTGCACAGTCAGAACGAATTGAAGATTCACGAAGAGCAGCTGAGAAGCCAGACGTTCTTCGATTACATGCTGACGTCGTTCAATCGAGAGGAAGCGACCCGCATTCAAAAGGCGTACATTGACCCGGAGAATCCGGATCGCCCGCCGCCCAGTCTTGCAGAAATCATCCGGCCGAATGTGTCGATCTCTGCGCGTCGTAACACGACGATCATCGGGATCGGCGTGACGAATCGGAATCCGGAGATGGCCGCGCTCATCGCGAATCGCTTCGCGCGTCGTTACATCGACTACAATCTCGATCGCGCGAACACTGGCACGAACTCGGCCATCATTTTCTTGCGTAACCAGGCGGAGGAGACGCGTTCACAGGTCGAAGCGGTCGAAGCTTCGCTTCAGGATTATCGCGCCAAGCACAACATCGCCGCGTTGGGCGAGAACCAGAATGTCGTTCTCCAAAAGGTGGCGACCGTTGGCAGTGCGTTGGTGAAAGCGCAGATGGAGCAGGTGGAAATGCGTTCCGTACTCGATAAGATCGAGGAGTACCGTCGCGACAAGCGTGACCTCTTCGAGATCCCCCAAGTGGGCGGCATTGGTCAGGTCAGCGGTTTACGTAGTCGTCTCGCAGAACTCAAAGCCCAGCGGTTGATTCTGAGTGAACGCTACTTGAACAAGCATCCGAAGATGGCGCAGAACGAACTTGAAATCAATGAGACCAATCGACTGCTCGACGAAGCGGTCACCATGGCCATTGCCAGTCTCGAAACGCGTTATCGCATCGCGGCACAGCACGAGGTGCGACTCCGGAGTGAACTCGAGCAAGCTGAACAGATGGCTCACCAGCTCGATAAGACTTCGGTGGACTACAAGTTCCTCGAGCAGGATGCGATGACCAAGCGCAACACCTACGCCCGGATCGTTGATCGCCTCAATGAAGCGAGCGTCGCGAGCCAGATGGAGAATACGAATATCAAGATCTTCGATCCTGCTTACGTTCCAAATTCGGCCGTGGGAGACGGAGTTCTGACACTCACCTTGAAGGCGAGCTGCATCGGGATCGGTCTGTTTATCTTCGTCCCGCTGGTATTCGGCTTCTTTGACACCCGGATCAAGACCGTTTCCCACGTGGAAGATTCGCTCGACGAAATCCTGCTCGGCGCCGTCAAAGCGATCGATGGCTTGGGGGAAATTGAGCGCGCTCACGTTTATCGTCTGCACAAAGACGACGGACTCACCGAGAGTTATCGCGGAATCTACAGCTCCATCGACATTCATTCAACAGAGGCATTTCCGAAGGCCATGGTGTGCACCAGCAGCATGCCAGGCGACGGAAAGAGCCTGACCGCGAGTAATCTCGCGGCAGTCTTCGCTGCTCACGGTCGCAAAACTTTGCTCGTCGATTGCGATCTGCGCCGTCCTGTTCTGCACCGGTATTTCGGTATCGACGTCACCAACGGCTGGATTCAAAGCCTGAATCAGGCGGCGATCGCGGGCACGGCTCCGGTTGTGCCAACCATCTCCTTCTCGGAAAATCTTGATCTACTGCCTTCTGGCGGCGTCGCGAAGAACCCTACGGAGACCTTGGAACGGTTCATCTCTTCCGGTGTGCTGAAGCGTCTGCTGGAGCGTTACGATTTGGTTTTATTGGATACGCCTCCAGTCGCAGTGTTTCCGGATGCCCTCTTGCTATCCCGCTACTGCAAGGAGCTCATCTATGTCTGTAAATTCGGCAGCGTGCGGTTGAACAACGTTCGCAAGACTCTCCAGCGGCTTCACGAAACTGGCATCAAGGTACTCGGTCTGGTGATCAACCAGATGCCCGAAGGTCGATTCCGTGCGTGCGGCTATCAGGGCTACGGCGCATACGGTCAGGAGTACTATCAAGCCTACGCGAAGACAGGCGCCGCACGCTGATCGCTTTGATCGTCCTGCGGTGACCACAATCGGCCATGACGGCAGTCAACTACTGGCGAGTTCGCTTCGAACGTTCGCGGGATTTGTCCTGCTTGCAGCTCTTGCTTTCGCGCCGATCAACTACGGTTCCACCCGGCTAGCACCGTTCACAACATTGATCGCGCTCACCGCTACCGGCGGTGTCGCTTGGCTGTTGTCCTGTGCCGCCGCTCGGCAATGGCCGGTGTATCCACTCGCCACCCGAATCGGCGTGATGCTGATCGCGCTCGTGGCGAGCGCATGGATTTTTGTCCTGCCAGTGGCGGAGTTGCCGGCGTTCACCGAACGACATCTTTCACGACTCAGCTCGCGATGGCCTCATAGTGTCCTGCCGCGAGACTTCAGCCTTTGGGTGGCGTGGACCGGGGCAGCTCTGATCGCTTGGTTCGCGCTCGCCCATCTTGCGCGAACGCCAGCGTGGCGGACGGGCATCGCTTGGGCAATGTTGCTGGCGGGAGGCGCGGTCGCCTTGCTGGGTTTGCTGCAAAACGCGACGCGCGCTCGCGGAATTTTTTGGAATGATTCGGTGCAAATGCCGGGCGCATTCTTCGGGACTTTTTTCCACCACACCTCGGCCGGAGCTTATTTGAATAGCGTCTGGCCGTTGGGGTTTGCGCTCGCGCTGGGTGCTATTCGTCGGAACACGGAGAGTGCTCGCGTACGCATT
>DASQLD010000427.1:0-19789 GCA_035630195.1 Bryobacteraceae bacterium | reverse complement strand
TCTGCGTTCGATCGGTTTCGCGCCGGGGAGAAGGCGGCTCTGACCAGACGGCAGGAGCGCGGCATGACCCTGTTCTTCGGCAAAGCGAAGTGTCACAACTGTCATAGTGAACCGACATTCGCAGACGGGCGCTTTCACAATCTGGGCGTTGGCATGAAAGAATTCAAGTCAGATCAGGGAAGGTCCGAGATAACGAAGGACACCACTGATATCGGTAAGTTCAAGACTCCGAGTTTGCGCGAGATTGCTGCAACCGCGCCTTACATGCACGATGGCAGTCTGAAGTCTCTCGAAGAAGTGATCGATTTCTACGATGCAGGCGGCAATCCGAATCCGAACATCAACCCGCGTCTAAGGGCGCTCAGCCTGACTCCGGAGGAGAAAGTTGATCTCATCGCGTTCCTGCACTCGTTAAGCGGAGAGGGGTGGCGGTGCATCTCGGCCCCTCGAGAATTTCCGCAGTAGGAGTTGGATCGTATCGCGCCTACCTGTAAGATTTACTAGTGACCACTTCACCTATGGTCTTGACGGAAACGAACCTTCCTGGCCTAAAGCTTCGAGCTCGCGGGAAGGTTCGCGATATTTATGAGGTTGGAGACCATCTGTTGTTAGTCACGACGGATCGCATCTCTGCATTCGACTGCATTCTGCCTACCGGTATTCCAAGGAAAGGTGAGGTCCTCAACCGTACGTCCCTTTTCTGGTTTGGCTTTCTCAAAGACACCATCGAGAATCACATTATTACGGCCGACGTTGCCGAGTATCCTCCGGAACTGCAGCCGTTTGCCGGTCAACTCCGCGGCAGATCCGTTCTCGTGAAAAAAGCAGACATGATCCAGCTTGAATGCGTTGCGCGTGGATATTTGTCCGGTTCTGGCTGGAAAGAATATCAATCGACGGGCGAAGTCTGCGGTATCGCGCTACCGTCCGGGCTGTTGGAGAGCAGTCGTCTGCCTGAGCCGATCTTCACACCTGCGACGAAAGCCGAAAGCGGTCACGATATAAATATCTCGTTCGAACAAGCGGTAGAATCTTTCGGCTCTGCTCTGGTGAGCCGCCTGCGGGACCTCACCCTGGGAATTTATCAGAAGGCCGCTGCGTATGCTGAAACACGCGGCATCATAATCGCCGACACAAAGTTCGAGTTTGGATTTATCAACGGAAGACTAGTGCTGGCCGATGAAGTTTTGACACCGGACTCGTCGCGCTTCTGGCCGCAGGACCGCTACAATCCCGGTGGACCTCAGCCTTCTTACGATAAGCAGTTTGTCCGCGATTACCTTGAGTCGCTCCACTGGAACAAAACGCCGCCTGCCCCCGTACTACCGGAGGACGTGGCGCAACGCACGAGCGAAAAATATCAACAGGCATACCGGCTGCTGACAGGACAATCGATATGAACTGGCTTGACTGGGTATTAGTTATCTTTCTCGTCGTCTCCATCGCCAACGGTCTTCGAGAGGGATTCGTGCGGATGGGCATCGGTTTTGCGGCGATGATCATTGGCTTCTTTGCCGCTTCCTGGTTCGGAGGGATGGTAGCGGGTTCGTTGCAGCCTTACATTAACTCCAAAGCGCTGGCGGGTATTGTCGCCTTCTTACTCGTGTTTTTCGGAGTGTTGATCGCGGGCGCTCTCATCGCTGCTCTCCTTGTGAAAGTGCTCAAGATCGTGGGTCTGTCGTGGGCAGACCGCCTATTAGGCGGGGCCTTTGGGGTGGTGCGTGGTTTTGTGGTGCTGGTGGTGATCACCATGGTGATCACCGCGTTTGTACCCAAGTCGCTGCCCAGAGCAGTTGAGCATTCGCAGCTGGCCCCGTATGTGTTCGCCGCTTCACGCGTCTTGACGGCGGCCACTCCTTACGAGATACGTGAGGGATTCGATCGCGCGTATAGCGACCTGCGTGGTCTTTGGGAAGAAGCCGTTAATCGGAAGAAGACTACTAAGATCCCGGTCCGTAGCGAATAGCTCTTCTGAACCTATGCCCCTGCGGCAAGCTCGGCGCGGAGTACATCGGCGATCCGGTTGGCTACGGCGGGCACGCGTTCTAAATCTTCCCCTTCGACCATGACCCGCGCTAGAGACTCGGTGCCGGAAAATCGCACGAGAACGCGGCCTTTTCCGGCAAACTCGGCTTCCGCTTTCCGGATTTCTTCCTGGACCATGGGGAGCTCCGTCAGCGGTTTCTTTCGTGCGACGCGGACATTGACGAGGATCTGAGGATAGTTCTTTAACTCTTCGGTCAGTTCGTCAAGCGACCGCCCGGACTTGCTGACGATTTCGAGGACCCGTAAAGCGGTCAAGATCCCGTCTCCGGTGGTAGCGTGCTCCGTGAAGATCACGTGACCGGATTGTTCGCCACCCAACGCTGCTTTCCGGCGAAGCATTTCCTCGAGCACGTACTTGTCGCCGACCTGCGTACGGATCATCTCGATGCCGCGCTCCCGCAAGAGCCGTTCGAGTCCCAAGTTCGACATCACGGTGGAAACGATCACGGATCCTGGGAGCTTACCAGCTTCTTGCAGAGCGGAACCCACGATAAGCATGACGGCGTCGCCATCTATGATCTTTCCGGAGCGCGAAACCAACATGCAGCGGTCCGCATCGCCGTCGAATGCGACTCCGAGATCCGCATTTTCGGCTACTACTTTTTGACGGAGTTGCTCAAGGTGGAGGGCTCCGCAATCGAGATTGATATTCCGGCCATCAGGAGAACACCCGATGCTTGCTACCTTCGCGCCAAGGCGTTCGAACAACTTCGGGGCGATTTCACTCGCCGCCCCATTGGCGCAATCGAGGACTATGTTCAGGGAATTTAGCCGGCATGACATCGTAGAAACGAGAAAATCCACATAGGCTGCATCGAGGCCTGCATCGACCGTGAGCTGGGCAGGTTCGGCTGCAACACCTGCCTCAAGGATTTCGAAGAGCATCTTTTCCAGTACCAGTTCCCGATCGTCTGGCAGCTTGAATCCGGAATGGTCGAACACCTTGATGCCATTGTCTCGATACGGGTTATGCGAAGCCGAGATCATGACGCCGGCGACGAAGTCCCGCGTGCGCGTCAGATACGCTACGCCTGGTGTCGTGATGAGACCTGCGAAGCGGGAAGTGACGCCGGCTTCGCGCAGTCCGCCTGCAACTTGCGCCGCCAGCCATGGCCCAGACTCACGGGTATCCATGCCGATCAGCACTTCCGGCTTGTGCGTAACCCCTTTCGCCCAACGGCCAAGAGCGAGACCGAGCGCATGGGCCGTCACCGCGTCCAGCGGATATTCCCCAGCGACTCCCCGAATACCGTCCGTACCGAACAATTGCCTTGACATATTAGTTATTGCGGAATCTTCTCCATCAACACACGGACCGACACAAGTGGTGGATTTCCATCGAAGCGGATCTGGGGATCATCAACAAACGCCGGTATCCGAAATTCGGAGTTGCTCACGGTCGAGCTCAGATCAATAGCGTCCGTCTGAGCCGACTGCAAGGTTTCGATGTGACTTTGGGGTCCAATGATACGGGCTTTTTGCGGCCAGATATGTTGGCCCGCTACCCGATACCCCTTCGGCGGGGGGCCGGCATAGCGCACTTCGATCGGAACCTCGCGCGCGAGACGCTTCTCAAACGTCAGGCGCACTTGTGAAGGCACAATGCGTACGACGTTTACACCGGCAGGTAGTTGTAGGTTCTCCGGACCTAGATTGAATGTATGCTCGCCTGCCGAAACAATTTGAGCAAGGTCAAAGACTACAAAGATCTGCGCCAGACTGCCCGGGGTGAGTCGCGTCGCGGGACCTCGCAAGCGCAAAAACAAGCGGTCGAGTTTCTCGGACGTGATCTCTAAATCAGGGGGAACGTTTTTGAACTGAACGGACACCGGCGCCGAAGTTGCAAGTTCTGTCTCACCTACGAATGCGAACCACAACGCTGCTGCGATGAGGATGGCGCCGATCTTCCAGCCCGGGTTCTCAGTCAGCAGCCGCGTCACGAGTGCTCTCTCTTTCTATCGCGATTTCGTCTTCTCGCTCGCGCGCCTGCTGCTGACGGAAGGTCGGGGCCGTCCTCTTGTGGATGATGTGCTCAGCGATCCGCTCTTCGAGGCGCTCCGGCGTAACATTTATCTCAATATCACCAAACGCTACGACCGACATGCGTCCTGTCTCCTCTGAGACGACGAGCGACAGGCAGTCCGTCTCCTCGGTAACTCCGATCGCTGCGCGATGTCGAGTACCAAGACTACGCGCCACACCCGGTCTCACTGTTAGCGGAAGAAAACATGCTGCGGCTGCGGCTCTTTGGCCTCGAATAATAACCGCGCCATCATGCAGCGCGCTTCCGCTGCGAAAGATTGTCAACAAAAGATCTCGAGAGAGTAGTGCATCCATCATGACGCCGCTCTCAATAAATGTTCGGAGCCCGATATCCCGCTCGATAACGACCAAGGCTCCTATCTTTTGTTGAGACATCTGAACCAAAGCCAGGACGAGTTCCTCCGTAAATTCCCTTTTTTGAAGTCGTCCGCCGATACTCAACCATCGGCGGCGGCCAATACGCGCCAACAATCTCCGAATTTCGGATTGAAACATGACGATCAGCGCGAACGGCGCGTACGGCGCTACGGAGGAAAGTATCGTTCGGATCAGATCCAGCCCCAGCACAGAGGCCGCCGAATACATGGCGGTGAGGATCAAAACGCCCAGCAGGATATGCGCCGCCCGGCGTCCGCGTAAGATCATCAAAAATTGATAAACGAGAAAAGCGACAAGAAGGATATCGACGATCGATGTGATCGTCAGGTGCGGCATCGATTGTGCAATATGGTCGTAAATTGCGCGCATCGCTGGGCCTTCTCGCGTCCCACGGTTCTACGATTCTATCGCGATGTCCAAGATAAGCCAGAGAATGTCGTTCGGCTCATGACAAATGTGTCGGAGGATGAGTCCGGCGCTTGCGGGGCGGGATATGATGTGTAATTATTCATATAGCTGAATAAACATACAGCGCGCCGAAAGGAGGTTCGTCATGGCTGCCACTCTTTCAAGTACACCGGTTTGGAAAGCGCAGACCCGCGACTTAAAGAGCGATCTTGATCTAACTCGCGACGAGCTTTCTTACATCCTTGAATTGACCGAGAAGGTCAAGAGCACGCCGGCGCGGTATGCCAAGTCGCTGGATCGGCGTTACTTAACGCTGTTGTTCGAGAAGCCGTCCCTTCGTACCCGGCTCACCTTTGAATTGGCAATCAAGCAACTCGGTGGCGACTCGGTGACTGTCATTGGCCCGATTGGCGATCGCGAACCGCTCAAAGATGTTGCCAGGAACCTGGATCGCTGGACGAATGGTATCGTCGCTCGTGTCTTCGAGCAGCAGACCATTGACGATCTTGCGAGTTGGTCGCGGGTTCCTGTCATCAACGCTTTGAGTGACTTGTATCATCCCTGTCAGGCCCTTGCTGACATCTTTACGTTGAGAGAGAGGTTCACCAACCTCAAGGGCCTGAAACTGGCGTTTATCGGTGACGGTAACAATGTGGCGCATTCTCTGATGCTGTGTTGTGCCCGTTTAGAGATGGAATTTAGAGTCGCATGCCCGCGCGGTTACGAACCGAACCCAAGAATCGTCGAGCAGGCACGCGCTTTTGGCGGAACCGTGGTTGTCACGAGCGATCCCCGAGAAGCCGTCTTCTCAGCCGATGCCGTTTATACGGATGTGTGGGCGAGTATGGGGCAGGAGTCTGAAGCGGAGGAACGGCTGCGGATCTTCGAACCATTCCAGGTGAACGAGTCCTTAATGGCTGCCGGGCCAAGCCATATGGTGTTCATGCATTGTCTGCCAGCCAAACGCGGCCAGGAAGTTACCGACGAAGTAACAGAATGCCCGAATTCGATTATGTTTGATCAGGCCGAAAACCGGCTGCATGCGCAGAAGGCGCTGCTGCTGATGATGCTCGACTAGACGATGAAGCTTTGGGGCGGCCGCTTTGAAACCGGACCTTCTGAGGTCTTTGAGCAATTCTCGGGATCGCTGCATTTCGATAAGCGGCTAATTCACGCCGACATTCGTGGCTCGCAGGCGTTTGCGCGGGCATTGGGTCGTGTCGGAATTCTCGAGGCCTCGGAAATCGACACTCTTGTCGCGGCTTTTGATGAAATCGGGGAGGAAGCTCGGAAACCTGCTTTTTTTGAGGGCGCCGACGACGAGGATGTACACACTGTCGTCATCCGTAAACTGAAAGATAAAGTCGGCGCACTCGCCGACAAAATTCACACAGGTCGCAGCCGCAACGAACAGGTATCTCTCGATACGCGGTTGTGGTTGCGTGACGAAATCGATGCGGCCAAATTGGAACTCACTGAATTTCTCAGTGAACTGCTAAAGCTTGCGCGTAAGTATCAGGATGCCGTGATCCCCGGATACACGCACCTTCGTCGGGCACAGGCGGTGCTGTGGCCGCACTATCTGCTTGCGTACTTCGAGATGTTCGCGCGCGACTGGCAGCGTCTCGATCAAGCGCGCGCCCGTGTCAATGTGATGCCGCTGGGCTCCGGCGCGCTAGCAGGAAGCGGTTTCCCTTTCGATCGTGAGGCAATTGCGAAAGATCTTGGGTTCGATTCGATTACCGCCAACAGCATGGATGTGTAGGCGGATCGCGATTGGGCGCTCGATTTCCTTTATGCGGCATCGACAACGATGCTGCATCTAAGCCGTCTTGCCGAAGACTGGATTCTGTATTCCGGCGAGGAATGGGGATGGCTCGAACTGGGCGACGGGGTCACAAGTGGGTCCAGCCTGATGCCCCAGAAAAAGAATCCCGATTCGCTCGAGTTGATTCGAGGCAAATGCGGGCGCGTGTGGGGAAGCTTGTCGTCGCTGTTCGTCACGATGAAGGGGCTGCCAATGACTTACAACCGTGACATGCAGGAAGACAAGGAGCCAATCTTTGACGCTGCCGATCAATTGCGCGGCTGTCTTCGGATGATTCGTGTGGTCACTGAGACGGCGACACTGCGGCCGGCTTTGCCGCTGTCCGCCGCCGAAGAGAGCTGGGTTGTCGCAACGGATCTTGCCGAAGCCCTCGCCCGCAACGGAACTGCATTCCATCAGGCCCATAAGATTGTTGGCCGTCTGGTTCTTGAAAGCGTGCGGTCTAGGAAGGAACCTGCCGATTGGACAGCCGAAGCCTTGATGGCCTTCGCGCCTGAATTTACAGCTCCGATGGCGGCTCTACTGAATCCCGTCGAAGGAATGAAAACTCGCGCTCTGCCAGGTGGCACAGCGCCGGAAGCTGTGGCGACCGCTTTGAACGTTGCCGAGTCGCGATTGAAGGCGATGAGCGAATAGCACCGAAGGTGAACAAAACCTACCGACAGGGCCAAATTTTGCGCCTGATCAAGAACCGTAAGATTCATACTCAGGAGCAACTCGCTCAGGAACTCGCCACTCAGGAAATCAGCGCGACGCAGGTTACGCTGTCACGTGATATCCGCGAACTCGGCCTCGTGAAGACCCCCGAAGGTTATCGCCAGATGCAGGCCACCACCGGGCCCGGCATCGAATATATGGCCGCCGAGTTCCTTTGGCATGCCGTTTCGGCGCAAAACATTCTGATCTTGAAGACAGCTCCGGGACATGCCAGTTCTGTCGCGGTCTCACTGGACCAAGAGGAGTGGCCCGAGGTGGTCGGCACCATCGCCGGCGACGATACAGTAATGGTGGTCACTCCAGATACAACGACTGCTCGCGATTTACAGGAACGGTTGTTGTCCTATATCAAGGAATGATCCACAGAAAGAGCTTCGGATTGAGATAAAGGTTGTCGACGCCGCCTGGATCGACGAACACGGTCTTGTTAGGCTTCCACTCGCCCATATCAAACGTATTCGATACCACACGGGTTCCGGGTCGGAGCTCGCGCTGCAATTTAGGACGAAGCTTCACGTTGATTGTCGTGAGCAAGTAGAGTGTCACTACCGTCGCTTTGCTGATCTCGGCGTCGAACAGGTCATTCTCCTCAAAACGAACCAGTTCCTCGACGCCTGCGTAGCGGGCATTCTCGCGAGCTTTGCGAATCATTACGGGATCGATGTCGATTCCGACTCCGCGCGCCCCGTAATGTTTTGCGGCAGCGATCACGATCCGGCCATCGCCGCAGCCGAGATCGTATACAAGGTCGGTCTTCTTGACCTTTGCAAGCTTCAACATAGCTTGCACGGCTTGATCGCTTGTGGGTACGAAGTGGATATCCGGTCGGCGGCGAGGCTGTGGAACTTGCGCCTCGAGAGCCGCTGTCAGGACCATTGCGAGAAGTAGGAGACAAGGCATCACCGCAAGAAGCCGCTTGGTTTGTCAACAGACTTGCTCAATCTGTCGTTTTCGGGATCATCCAAAGCCAGAATTCGCCGCAGCGCAGGATGGAAACGACTCTGAGTGGTCTCTGGAATCAAACCGCGCTGATACTGCTGCTGCGGCTTATCAATGCGGCAGTAAAATCCATGGATGGCCAAGCGATCGCAATCTGTGCGGTTCGCGGTACCGCCGTGCCAGCAATGAGCGTTCATGACCACCACCGTACCTGCGGTCCCGGTCACGAGTATCTCTTCCGGATGCCGGGCTTTCAAGTCTGCAAGCTCCGATTGCGGCAGCTTTCTCCATAGGTGTGATCCCGGAATAATACGCAAAGCGCCATTTTCCGGCGTAAAGTCGTCGATCATCCATACGGTATTGCAAACCCAATATCCTTGTTCGTCTGCAATCGCGCCCATGTCGGCGTGAAGCGGCTGCAAGGAGTCGGAATGGGGATTTGCCGATCGGGCGTTCAAGCTACTCAACTTGAAATCTTTTCCGAGCACAGCCCCGATGTACTCCAAGACCTCCGGCAGAGCCACGATTTCCTCAAAAACTTCACCCTTCGCGACGAGGTTCGCAAGGCGTCTGGAACCGGGCTCCTGGCGAAACTCAGAGCCGGCGTTTTCGCCTTCGGCTTCGAACAATTCTTCTGTGCGTGCCCTCAGCCTCGCAAGGAGGTCGGGAGACATAAACCCTGGCAGAGAAACATACCCGGCTGTTTCGATCTGTCTCTTTTCCAAGGGGCTCATTCCATCCGGAGGATAGCAGAAAGCCTAGTTGGCCAGAAGTTTGACGCGTGAATCGGAAGCCCCTACAATAGAACTAGATCAGTTGAGCGGGAGTAACTCAATGGTAGAGTCACAGCCTTCCAAGCTGTTGGTTGCCGGTTCGATCCCGGTCTCCCGCTCCATTTTTCGACCCACAGTTTTTTCGTCCCCCCATTTAGCAACGCAGTGTTCTAACATTTAGGCATTGAAGCTTCTCAAGACTTGTCAGAACTAGTCAGTTCTGTACTTCGTGGCTACGGACGCTTCGCCGACATTCTTGGGAAACGCCGCCAGAGTGTGACCTATAGCAACAACCAGGCAAAGCTTGTACGGCGCCTTCCGAACAGGTAACATTCACCAGAGGATTGACGGCATGAGTAACCCAGTATCGCGGCGGAGCTTTCTCAGAGGAATAGCGCTGGGTGGCGCTGCGGTTCAGGTAGGATTACCTCCTTTGAACGCCATGTTCAACGACAACGGTACGCTGAGCCGCGCCGCGTCCGGAGTCGCCAAGCCGATTGAATCGCGCTTTGTTCTGTGGTTCAACGGGAACGGCATTGTCGAGAATCATTGGATGCCGCGCGAAACGGGAACCGAGTTTGAGATAACCCCTTGCCTGGAGCCGCTAGCTCGCTTCAAGCAGGACATTCATATCATTAGCGGCCTGGACAACCCGAACGGCAAAGGGCACCACGGAGCCATGAGCTCCCTGATGTCCGGTGAAACTTTCACGGGTCGGGGGGCAGGGGGGCCGTCGATTGATCAGGTGATTGCGCAAAGCGTGGGCGGCGCGTCACGGTTCCGCTCCTTGCAGGTCGGTGTCTGTCAGGAGTCGTTCGGTGAGAGCATCCACCGCAACATGAGCTGGGCTGCGCGGGACCGCCCGCTGCCTCCTGAAATGATTCCTCATCGTCTGTTCGACCGGCTTTTCGGCGCTAAGGATCTTGGATGGATGGAGCGTAAGAAAAGCGTGCTCGATTGTGTACGCGAAGATGCTGCAGCTTTTAGCGCGCGCTTGGGGCAAGAGGACAAACTCCGCGTCGATGAATATCTCACCTCCGTTCGCAGCGCCGAACGCACGATCGCGGGTCTGCCGCCCGAGTATGCCAATGACATCGAGCGCCCTGAGGATGCGGGCGACATGCGGGATTGGCCGCGGATCGCGAAGTTGCAGTCGGACTTATTGGTTCACGCGCTCGCCTCCGGCCAAACGCGGGTTGCTTCCTATATGCTGACTAAGTGCCAGAGTCTAACGCGCTTTCCCTGGCTCGGGCACACGACACTGCGTCATCACGACTATACTCATACACGCGCCACGACTCCCGAAGGTCAGCGGATCATGAGGGACGTGTGCCGGTGGCACGTCGAGGAGTTTGCCTATCTGCTTGGAAAGTTGAAGTCGATTCCGGAAGGCGATGGCAATTTGCTGGATCACACTCTTGTCGTATATGTACACGAGCATGCAGAGGCAAATTCCCACAAGACAAGCGGAATGGCTGCAATTCTAGCGGGTCACAGTGGGCGTTTGAAGACCGGACGTCATTCCATGCTGGCCGGTACTGTTGGAGATCTGTACTTGACGCTGGGTGAGGAAGTAATACGCGCCCAGATCGGCAAGTTCCCTAGCGCGACGAAGAAGCTGAGCGAAGTGGTTTGAGACTTGTTCGCGGCGGATCGTCTGCAGCCGAGAAGACGCGCCTGGTGAACTCACGGATGCGCGGCACAGCGGGACGTACCTGAAGCAATTATCGCGACGCTCAATCCTGGGCTACGGAACTATTTTCAATCGGGGACATGCTGCCGGCAGGTCCTAAACGCGATGTAATTGTGTACTACCGACTGCCACCGTGATTGTATGGCTGTGGCAGCAAACGCGGTCCGTCGCCAATGCGCAGCTACGGGTTAGGAACTTATACATCTACGCTGCGCGCAAGTTACACCACGAAGATGATCGTGAAGCCGGGTGCAGGAAAGCCGCACGTCGGCTTGAAAGGGTTTACGGTCAGCCTCGCGATGATACCGCGCAATAATCTACCAATGACCCCTATTCTGAATCACCTTCTCGACCTGGGCATTGCATATGTCCTGGCATTGCCTATTGGTTGGGAGAGGGAAAAGGGTGATCGCAGCGCGGGCATTCGGACGTTCCCTCTTGTTGCTGTGGCCAGTTGCGGTTTCCTTCTGGCGACGGAAGGCATACTAGAAGGGCATCAGGAAGGTCGCGCCAGGATCATTGAAGGCGTGATTACCGGAATGGGTTTCATTGGTGGCGGCGCGATCCTCAAGACAGGGGAAACCGTACGTGGCACGGCGACGGCTGCGAGCCTTTGGGCAACTGGAGCTATCGGTGTTGCCTCAGCGCTCCGATCGTATGATGTCGCAGTAATTCTGAGCGTGATTACTTTGATTACGCTGCGTGTGCTGGCCCCCTTAAAGTCTGAGGCTAATGACGCCAATGGCGCAACTGGCGAAACCGAAGAGCAAAAGTGACGACGATGGCAATGGTTGCCACGCCGCCGAAAACAACACTGGGGACGGTTCCGAGCAATGCGGCGGCCCAACCAGACTCGACGGCTCCGAGCTGGTTCGAGCAATTGATGAAGATGTTGTTGACTGCCAGCACGCGACCGCGAACGTAATCAGGCGTTTCTGTCTGAATTAGAGAATGACGCAGGACTACGCTGATGTTGTCGAATGCGCCTGCCAGGACGAGCGACGCGAACGACAACCATAGCGATCGGGAGATCGCAAAGACGATGGTGGCGACTCCGAATGCAGCGACAGCGAGGAGCAGTGCGCGGCCGGCTCGCTCAATTCTAAAGGCGTGTGTCAGAGTCAAAGCCATGATCATAGCTCCGATGGAGGGCGCGGCGCGGAGCCAGCCAAGGCCACGCGCATCTGTCCCGAGAATTTCGACGGCAAAGATCGGCAATAAGGTTGTCGCGCCGCCAAAAAGCACGGCGAACATGTCGAGTGACATGGTTGAAAGAATCAGCTTATTGCGCCAGACAAAGCGTACTCCCTTGAGAAGGGAACGCACCGTCAGGGTCTGCGCCTGGGGAGCGATTTGCGGCTTCGGCTTAACCATATAGAAACAGACAAAGGAAGCTAGCGCACAGACTCCTTGCGCAAGATAGACGGCTTTACTGCCTGAGTACGCTAGCACGATGCCTGCAACCGCCGGCCCGGTCACACTGGCAATTTCATGTGCGCTTGTGGCCCACGTGATGGCGTTGCGCAATAACTCCGGCGGCACGGCATTGGGGATCATGGCAGAGCGCGCTGGCCCCTGAAACGTACGCGCAGTAGCGGTGAGAAACAGGCAGCCATAAATGAGGTAGACGGACAAGCCTGAGAGCGTGAGCAGTAGGGACGCGGATACGAACAACATTTGTGTGAAGGTGAGAATCTTGCGGCGATCGTGTGTGTCAGCGTAGTGACCGGCGAATAGCGCGAAGAGAAGGAAAGGCGCCACCTGCGCGAATCCTACATTCCCCAAAACAACAGCGGACTTCGTTTGCTGGTAGAGATCCCATCCAGCCGCCACGGACAACATTTGGAAGCCGAGGCTCGACAGGAAGTTGCCCGCTACCAACAGGCGATAATCGCGGTAGCGGAATGAGGCGTACGCGTCCAACTTCGATGCTACTTCTGTTGCTGGCTCTGACTGGAACATGTCAGGCGCAGGAGGATCGGGCGCTTGCGTACCTTACTGGTGAGGTTCGGCGGTGGAAGGCCGATAACCATTGTTTCTCGTGCCATAACAATGGTGACGGCGTGCGGGCGCTGTACATTGCCCGGCAACTCGGCAGGAAGGTTGATGAGGAAGCGCTTCGCGAGACTGAGGAATGGCTCAAGAAGCCCGCAGCATGGAAGGCGGCAGGGGCGAATCCTGGGATTAGCGACAAGGTTCTGGCTGCTGTGCAATTTGCCGCGGCGTTGCTGCAGGGCCGGCCTTCCGATCGGGTGGCGATTTCGGAAGCAGCCGAAATTCTGATCGCCGATCAACAGCGGGACGGGTCGTGGAAGATCGATGACTTGGGATCGCCGGCGACCTACGGAAGCGGTCTGGCCACCTACATGGCTAGATCTGTCCTGGAGGCTGCCAAGGATGAACGCTATGCAATTCCAATTTCCAAGGCGAACTCGTGGTTTGCGGCGTTGAAGTCGCCGAATGTTCCGGATGTGTCGGCGGTTGTGCTGGCTGGACGTGGCGATGCTGTTTTCCTGGCCGGCTTTCAGAACGGCGATGGCGGCTGGGGCCCATGGAAGAACTCGCCGTCAGAGGCATTCGATACTGCTATCGCGATACTTGCCCTGCGAAGCGCGTCGAAAGCGCCGGAAGCAGTTGCGCGTGGCCGGGCCTATCTTGTTCGGACACAGCAGACTTCCGGCGGTTGGACGGAGACCACGCGACCCTCAGGTGGGCAGAGCTATGCCCAACATATTTCGACTACGGCTTGGGCGACGATTGCTTTATTGAGGACGGCGCCTTAGGGTGCTGTTAAAAAAGGGTGCTGTTAAAAAAGGGTGCTGTTAAAAACCTGCTCCCAGTAAAAAGAGACCTGGTCTCTATAGATGACGAACCGCTCCTACTACTTGCGGCTCGCTAGTGCTATGAGTAGCGCAATTAGAATTTCGTTGTTGTTGCAGGACGACGGCTTTCATGAGTTGGATCAAGGGCGTCCCATTCGAAAAGCGCCCTCCGGCGCGCGATAGTGCGACTATCTGGCCTTCAAGTTTAGCAGCAATCACTCATCCTTACGATCGACTCTGTATGCGTTTCGAGAATCCTAATCTTTTTGTGATCTCAGGTGGCCCTGGTTCCGGAAAAACTACTCTGCTTGGGGAATTGGCTAAGTTCGGATTCCGCTACGCGCCAGAAGTCGCTCGGCAGATTATTCAAGAACAGCTACAAAGCGGAGGGAAGGCGCTTCCGTGGAATGACCGTGAGACTTACACCCGCTTGATGTTGCAAAGGTCGATTGAATTCTTTTGCAAGCATATGCCTGCATCGCGTCAAATGTGTCGGACTCCAACGTTTGCTGATCGCGGGATCCCAGATACCCTGTTACGCGCGCCTGATTGGTCTTACAGACACCGGTTTCATTGAAGAGTCGTGCCAGCGTTATCGCTATGCGCCGGTTGTTTTTCTTGCTCCGCCATGGGAGGAGATCTACGCGATGGATTGTGAACGTAGACAGGACTTTGTTGAGGCGGAGAGAACCTTTGAAGTAATGGTTGAAGTGTATCTCGAGTATGGCTACAAAACGACTCTACTGTCGAAGGTAACGCCAACTGCAAGGGCGCAGTTCATTGTGGATGCATTGGACTTATAAGGCTGCTTGCGATCGCTCCAGCAAAGCCGATATCTTGGCGCGGTTCTCGCGTTCCTGCCGGAATTCCGGCCCGTTTGTTAGCCGCTCCACCAGCCAGGTCAGGATTTCGTACTCGCGGGGTTGCCGCCAGTAAGCGAGTGGCGTTTTGCCGGCGTGGTCGCGGGCGTTTAACGAAACACCGGCACGGATCAAATACTCGATACTGTCCGGTTGTGGAACAACAGGAGGCGCAAGTGCCAGGTGCAATTCATTACGCCCGCTCTGATCGACTGCGTTGAGATCTAGTCCGTGTTGCGACAGTAATTCGATGACCGGCGGTCTCAGCCAACCTGCTACGAGCTTGGAACAAGCAGTCGGCTGGATGGCGGCGCCGGCATTTAGAAGAGATCGAATCTCATCGATGTTGCCCAACGAAGCTGCCCTGGAGAGCGGCGTGACCCAGCACGTCGAGCTTTCCGCTGCACGGCCATTGGGATCCGCGCCGGCTGCGACTAGCGCTCCGATGATTTCCACGTTGCTCTTCCCAGTGGTGGCGGCGTTTAGAGCAGAACCGAAGATCCCGCTGCTGTCGTTCGGGTTCGCTCCGGCGGCAAGCAGCCTCCGGACCTCGACAGATCTCCTGCCTGCGCGGCATTCTCGAGGGGCGTTCGTAAGTCCTTCTCACTTCCGATTCCGAACGAGAAGTACGTGCCGGCGCATCCGGTCAGCGCTATGACGGATGTTACGAGGAATGTCACGACGATGCAAAGTCGCGCCATAGAGTATCTATTATGACGCCGGCTGTGGCCACACCGTTGAGACCGGCTTCACGCTTTCTGTATGATGATGACGCGTGTTCATCCACACTATTAGCTTCGCTTTGTTGCTCGCGCTTTCGACGGCCGCCTTTTCTTTTTCAGAGGAATACTACCCTCCTCCGGATGCGAAGGGAGGTTGGAGGACGCTCAAAGATCCAGCCGAGATTCGGAAACTGACTGGAATCGACACCGCCAAACTCGACGAGACGTTTGAGTATATACAGCAGACCAGCCAACATGGCGGCCTGCTCGTAGTTCGGAAAGGGCGCCTGGTCTACGAACGGTATTTCGGCCGCGGGGACCGCGAGGCGCTGCCGGAACTGGCTTCCTGCGGTAAGGCGTTTACGAGTCTCGCCACCGGCATCATGCTTAAGGACAAAGCTGCCCTCATCCCGAATGGACTCGATGAGAAAGTGTTCACATCAAAGTATCTTCCTGCCGAGTATTTTCCGCTCGACGATCCGCGTAAGTCCGAGATTACTCTAGGACAGCTACTGGCGATGTCCGCGGGTATTCGCGGCACTAATCCTGTCTATGTCAAAGGTATCCGGCAGACTTGGGAAAAGCCCACCGAAGACAATGGGCCCTATTCGACAACGGATGATTTCGCAATGCGGCAATCGCTTTGGTGCGCGCCCGGAGAATGTTACTCCTATGCGACTTCTTCTAGCCACATCCCTGCGATGATCGTGCGGCGTCTGTCTGGCATGGAGATGGAGGATTACATGCGCAAAAAGCTTACCGAGCCACTCGGATTTGGTACGTGGGGCTACGCGATGTATCGCCCGAAGCTGAAAGGCGGGATCGACTCCAATGGACGTATGCTTCATACACCGGGTGGCGGAAGCATCGCGGTCCGATCGACGGACATGCTGCGCTTTGGATACTTGATGTTGCATGAAGGCAAATGGAAAAAGCAGCAGGTTGTTCCGGCCGAATTCGCCAGAATGTGCGGGAAGATGGTCAAGTACAACCCGCACTATCAGCACAGCTTTAACTTCAACGTAAATGAGAATGGCAATTTGGCGAATGTGCCTCGAGATGCCTACTGGAAGGGCGGCGCGGGCGGATATGCGATCTATGTTGTTCCTTCGCTCGATCTGGTTGTTTATAAGATGGGCGGCAACGAGGGCCAGTACAATCCGGAACTAACCCGTCTACCTGTGAAGTATTCCTACGACGGTTCGCGAGCGAACTGGAAAGCCGGTGATCCGAAGGTTGTCGGCGACGCGACAGGAAAAACACTGCAGATGGTTGTGGCGGCTATCGTACAATGACACGCTCACTTTGTGGTCTTGCTTTAATCGCATGTTTGGTTGTCGAAGGCGCCGACCTCACGAAGGCCGATATCGAGAAGATGATGACCGACCTTTCGAACTGGGGTCGCTGGGGTAAGGCGGATGAAATTGGAACCGTGAACCTGATAACTCCTGCGAAGCGCAAGGAAGCCGCCGCGCTGGTCAAGGAAGGTTATGTAGTCACGCTGGCTCACGACACGTTAACGGAAAAGGCAGCGGACAACGGGAATCCTTTCGGTCATAAGATGCTGTCGACGGGATCGAATTCGAAAGACGGCTGGTTCATGGATGAGTTTACGGTGGTGTTTCACGGGCTTGCGCATACGCATCTCGACTCACTGGCGCATACTTCCTGGAACGGGAAGATGTACAACGGCTTCCCGCAGACGGCGGTGACAGACAAAGGAGCGACGAAGCTGGCGGTAACCGGTTTTCGTAATGGATTCTTTGGCCGAGGCGTGCTCGTTGATATTCCAAGGCTGAAGGGAGTACCGTATCTCGAGCCGGGAACTGCGATTTATCCTGCGGATCTCGAAGCGTGGGAGAAGAAGACGGGTGTTCGGGTTTCGAGCGGCGACATCGTGCTGATCCGGACGGGCCGTTGGGCAAGACGCGCAGAGAAAGGGGCTTGGAATCCTTCTCGGATAGCCGGTTTGCACGCATCGTGTGTGCGTTGGCTGAAGCAACGGGATATCGCGGTTGCCGGGAGTGACGCATGCCTCGATGTGCTGCCGTCGGGTGTGGAGGGCGTGGTGCAACCCGTCCATCAATTGCTGTTGATCGCAATGGGCACCCCTATTTTTGATAATGTCGATTTGGAGGCGCTGAGCGACGCAGCGGCTAAGAAAAATCGATGGACGTTTCTGATTACGGCGGCCCCAACGCCAGTTCCGGGCGGGACAGGGTCGCCTTTAAACCCGATTGCGGTATTTTGAGTTGGAGACTCGATGCTTGGTAGCCGGTATCTTCTGCTGTGGTGTGTGCCGGCTTTCGCCCAAGCCGATATCTTCGAGAAGCACGTCCGTCCAGTCCTAGCGAATAGCTGCTTTCAATGCCATGGAAAGTCAGCCATGGGCGGACTGCGGCTCGATTCGCGGGAACATCTGATGAAAGGCGGTCACGACGGGCCCGTTGTGATTCCCGGGGATCCGGATGGAAGCCTGCTAATACAAGCAGTGCGAAAAACGCACGCGCGTATCAAGATGCCACCGGTCGGGTCGCTCAGCGAGCAGGATGTGAGTCATCTGGCGGCTTGGATCAAGGCCGGCGCTACATGGCCGGAAACACCTGCCGTCAACAAAGAGGCTAGTTACTGGGCGTTTCAGCCGGTTCGCAAGTCTGAAGAATTCACAAATATCGATCAGTTTATTCGTGCCCGGCTCGAGGCCAAGGGTTTGAAAGCAGTAAAGGATGCCGATAAACACGCGCTCATCCGGCGAGCCACATTCGATCTCATCGGACTACCGCCGACGCCCGAAGAGGTGAGTGCTTTCGTGCAGGACACATCGCCGGATGCATTCGGAAAAGTAGTCGACCGGCTGCTTGCCTCGCCGCATTATGGAGAGCGCTGGGGGCGATACTGGCTCGATTTGGCGCGGTACTCGGACGGGCAGCTAGGCGCGAGCAAAGATGCTCCGTTCACGAACGCGTATCGCTATCGGGACTGGGTGATCCAGGCGTTCAACGAAGATATGCCTTACGACTTGTTCGTGAAGGCGCAGATCGCTGGAGATCTAGTTCCGACCGGGCAGCGGGAGAAGCTCTTACCGGGCCTGGGTTTCTATGCGCTAGGACCGGACGAAGACGATCGTGTGGATGTAACCGGTCAAGTCTTTTTAGGCTTGACGGTCGGCTGCGCGCGATGTCACGACCATAAATACGATCCGATCCCAACCAAGGATTTTTATTCACTATTGGGCGTTTTCAAAAGCACAGAGAACTATGAGTTCCCCTTAGCGAGCGAAGCGGTTGTCGAGGCATACAAGAAGCAGAAGAAACAGATCGAAGAACAGAAACATGCGATTGAGGATTTTGTAGTCAAGCACGGTACGGAATTGTCGGAGCTTCTCGCCGCCAAAACTTCGAGATACATGATGGCGGCTTGGGATTCGATGAACGGGCAATCGATGGGAAATCACCAGCTTGACGAAACAACGCTCAAACGTTGGATCGAGTACTTGAAGAATCCTAATCGCGATCATAAGTTTCTGGAGCCTTGGGACAAGCTGATTTCCGAGCGGGCCGATCGCGGAAAAGTGCAAAAATTTGCGGATGAATTTGAGGTGTTTGTCGTCACGATGTTTGCCGATAAGCACGCGATGGACGACCGAAATTATGTGAAGCTCGGCGGCGCCGCAGGGGTGAGAGACGAGCGGACCCGACAATACACGAACCTGGAATCGCTGCCTATCGAGAAGTATTATTTGTGGCGCGATCTTGCCTCGGAGCCCTACAAGAAGGATTTTCTCGATTTTAAAGGCGGCGTATATTTCTACGGTCCTAAAGAAATCGATCGCTTCCTGGCTGCTGAATGGCGAGAGCACCATGAGCGGCTCAACGGTCGGCTGGCCCGGCTCGAGAAGGAACTCCCCCCGCAGTATGCATTCCTCCATACGGTTCGCGAAGGCAAAAAGCCTGGTGACATCAAGGTCTATGTTCGAGGCGACGAAAAGAACTTGGGCGAAGTCGCTCCACGTCGGTACCTGAGCGCTCTATCCAAAGGCGATCCGGCTCCGCTGCAGTCGGGGAGCGGCCGTTTGGAGCTTGCAAACTTAATAGCCGACGCTTCCAATCCCTTGTTCGCTCGGGTGATGGTGAATCGTATCTGGCAGTTTCACTTCGGTGAAGGACTGATCGCCACCCCATCGAACTTCGGCCAATTGGGCGAGCGGCCGACTCATCCGGAATTGCTCGACTATCTGGCGGCGACTTTTATCGAGCGCAAGTGGTCGATCAAAGCGATGCATCGCGAAATGATGTTGTCTGAGACATACCAACGCAGTACGGACACCGATGAGAAGAATATGGCTCAAGATCCGGCGAACCGGCTGTTGTGGCGAACTAGCCTGCGCCAGCGGCTAGATATTGAAGCGTTACGGGATTCCATGCTCGCGGTCTCCGGAGAGTTGGATCGTACTATGGGAGGTCCGTCGGTTCCGCTGGATGATACGAATCGCAGGCGCACAGTGTACGCCCTGATCAATCGGACAAAACCTGACGCGGAACTCGCTATGTTCGATTTTCC
>DASQLD010000426.1:0-4416 GCA_035630195.1 Bryobacteraceae bacterium | reverse complement strand
TGGAACAAGTTTCGACCGGCACGGCTCAAGCTGGTACCCGGCGCATTAGTCGCGGTCTTACTGGCCACGGGACTCTCCCAACTCCTGAATCTGGGAGTGCAGCGGGTGGAGATCCCAGCAAACTTGTTCGATGCGATTCGCATACCTACCGCAGACACATTGAAGGTTTTCACTCAGCCGGCTTTACTTCTGTCGGCCTTTGCCATGGCCTTCATCGCCAGCGCGGAGACGCTGCTATCGGCCGCCGCGGTCGACCGTATGCAGTCCAAGGTCCGCACAAATTATGACAAGGAACTGAAGGCACAAGGCTTTGGAAACATGCTTTGCGGTTTCGTCGGGGGGCTGCCGATGACCGGCGTTATCGTTCGAAGCTCTGCAAACGTGCAGGCGGGGGCCGAGACGCGTGCTTCGACGATCATGCACGGGATCTGGCTCTTGGCGTTCACCGCAGCGCTTGGTTCGGTTCTGCGAATGATTCCGACTTCGGCGCTCGGGGCCATCCTGGTTTACACCGGCTATAAGCTAGTCAATTTGAATCACATCCGTCATCTGGCGACCTATGGCCGCTTCCCAGTCGTTATTTATGCGGCAACCCTGATCGGTATCGTCGTTACGGACCTGCTGACCGGTGTCATCCTCGGTGTGGGACTTTCGATCGTCAAGCTCATCTACAAGGTTTCGTACCTGGGCATCAAGACAGAGCGATCAGGAAATCGCATCGACATGTATCTCGATGGCGCCGCAACGTTCTTCAGCGTGCCGAAACTCGCTTCCGCGCTTGAGAACTTGCCTCAGGGAAGCTCGGTCTTCATCCATATCGACGATCTTGCCTACATCGATCATTCGTGTCTGGACATGATTGCGAACTGGAAGGAGCAGTATGAGGCGAACGGCTCAGAACTGACACTGGAGTGGGCAGGCCTGATGGAAAGGTTCGCCAAAATCGGCGGGCAGCACCGGACCGCAGCCGTCACAACCACCGTCTGAAGAGGCGATCAGTCACAGCGTAGGGCGACCATTGGAGAAATCCGGGTCGCCCGAAACGCCGGAATGATGGTGGCGAACAAGACGACGAGCATGATCACCAATGGCGCTGCTGCGAACGTAAGCACGTCCATCACGCCGATCTCAAATAGCATCGTCTTCAGCAAACCGGTCAGGAAGAACGCTCCGCCCAAGCCAATAGCAATGCCGGTACTCGCCAGCAATGCGCCTTGGCGGAGTACCATCCGCATCACTTCCGTTGGCGCTGCTCCCAATGCCATCCGCACCCCGATCTCATGCCTTCGCTGGGCGACCCAGTAGGCGATCAGTCCGTAAATTCCCACGACCGCCAGCAAAATTGCAATCGCTGCAAACAAAGAGAGAAGCAATGTATTGAAGCGTGGACGCGAGACCGACAAATCCAACGCTTGCTCCATCGTGATGATTTGGGCCAAGGTGGTACTCGGATCGATGGATTGAATTTCCCGTCGGAGAGTCTCCCCCAAAGGCTGCGCGTCGCCAGCCGACCGCACCACCAGAAACCTCCTTCCACCGTATTCCTGATGGAAAGGCATGTACAAGACCGGATCAGTATTGAATGTTAAGCCTCTATATTTGACGTTACCCACAATTCCGACAATCTCCATCCATGGACCACCTTGTTTGATGCGCTTTCCAAGGGCTTCCTGAGCCGGGAAGAAACGTTGGGCAAACCCCTCGCTGACGATCGCGACCGGAGCCGCTCCCAGACGATCATGATCTGTGAAGAATCGTCCTCTCACCAATGGAATGCGAAGGGTGGAAAAGTAATCTGAGCTCGCGGTGACAGCGGAAACAACCGGGTTCATCTCTCCCGACGCAAGAACTTGTCCTTCGATTTGGAAGCTGTCGGCATTGCCTTCCCGATCCGGCGGGAGGGAGTCGGTGATGGCGGCCAGTTCAACGCCCGGAGTGTTGCGCGCCCTCCGCAGCACCTCATCATGAAAGGCAAGGCCACTTGCCGCGTTATCGTACTTCCGGTTTCCTGGCGAGATCAACATGCTGAGAAGCTGGTGTGGTGGTGTTGCAAATCCACCGTTTACTCGCTGCAGGTTCACAAAACTGCGGACGAGTAATCCTGCGCCCACTACCAGCATCAAGGAAATCGCAATCTCACTGACCACCAGAGTCGCCCGCGCGCGCCCCAGACCCTTCCCGGCACTACTACTTCGTCCGCCTTCTTTGATCTTCGAATGCAAATCCGCACGCGCGCCTGCGAAAGCAGGCGCCAAACCGAATAAGATACCCGTCATTGTCGACATGGCGCCGACAAAGGCAAGTGCAGTCCAATCGAGACGTACCGAGTCAATTAGCGGCAGATTCCCAGGGTTCCCCACTCGGATCAGTTCAATGCTGATCCATGCAATCGATAGCCCTGCGATCCCGGCGATCGCTGCCAGCAGCACGCTTTCAGTTAAGAGTTGCCGCACCAGACGGCCGCGGCCGGCGCCGAGACTGAGCCGCAGGGCCATCTCTCGCTCGCGCACGGTCGCCCGCGCCAGCATTAGATTCGCGACGTTCACTACGGCGATCAACAGCAGCAGGGCTACGGCGCCCATAAGCACAAGCATCGCTGGCTTCACCGCGGTTCCCAGGAGGGCATCGCGAAGGCTCAACACCGGTAGCGTCACTCTCTTGTAATACGGGTTCTGTTGCGCCATCTGAAGTCCGATGCTGTCCATCTCGGCTTGCGCCGCCTCGAAGGTCATACCAGGCTTCAAGCGCGCGATACCTCGATAAAACCAGGGCCCGTAACGTGTCGGAGGATTCAGAATGAGATTGGTCCAGACTTCGGTCTCGCGTCGTGGCAGCTGAAAGCTGGCAGGCATCACGCCAATCACTGTGGCCGGAACGCCATTCACAAGAATGGCCTGCCCAAGAACTCGCGCGCTCCCTCCGAACCTTCTGCGCCACATGCCTTCACTCAGCACTGCTAAGGAGGCGGTGGCCGGCTTGTCTTCACCCGTCATGAAGGTACGACCGATGATGGGAGACACGCCCAACGTGGAGAAGAATCCCGCTGTCACGAAGGCGCCCTGCACCTGCTCGGGAACACTCCCCGTACCGCCGATATCCATGCGCTGGCTCCGGAAGAGCGAAGGCTCTTCGAACACTCGATTGCTGTCCTTCCACATCAGAAAGTCGCGGATGCACATCGTGCCGAAGACGTTGTCCCGGGAGGCGTAGTTCATGGAGATCGAAGCTATGCGATCGGCGTCCGCGTACGGAAGCGGCCGCAGCAGTATGCCGTACACTACGCTGAACATGGTGGCGTTTGCGCCGATGCCCAGCGCCAGCGCGAGCACCGCAACTACGCTGAACGCCGGGCTCTTGCGTAATGTGCGAATGCCGTAGCGCAGGTCTTGCCTCAAATTCTCAATCCAGTTCACAGCGCGCGCGTCCCGGCATTCGTCTTTTCTCTGCGCGATTGCCCCCATGTCGCGGAGTGCAGCGAAGCGAGCGGCTTCAGGGTCCAAGCCACGACTCTCGCCCTCTTCAATTTGTCGGTCCAGATGGTATTGCAATTCTTCGTCGAGTTCCTCCTCGACTTTCCTCGTCTGGAATACGGATCGGAGCCGAAGGTGAATCTTCACGAACAAACGTGCCATATCTCCTCTCCTTACGTCGTCCGCACAATCAAGGAGATAGCTGCTGACAACCGCTCCCACCGACTCGCTTCATTGGCTAGAGCCTGGTGTCCGGCGAGAGTAAGCGAATAGTATTTGGCTCGGCGGTTGTTTTCCGATATTTTCCATTCCGCCTCAATCCAACCTTGCTGTTCGAGCTTATGAAGGGCCGGATAGAGCGCGCTCTGCCCAACCTGCAGCACCTCGTTCGACATCAGCCGGATCCGTTGCGCGATAGCCCATCCGTGCATCGGCTCCAGATCGAGAATCTTGAGAATTAGCAGGTCTAAAGTTCCCTGCACCAGATCAATGGGTTTACTCACCAGTCTTCCCTCAGTTACTGACACAAGTATTCCGCAACTAGGGTGCTGACTGCAAGAGCGAACTCAAACATTACGTTTATTCTTCGAGCAGAGCGCGAGCTTGTTTGGCGGATGACCTGTGGAACGTCACGGCGCGATAGGTCCAATAGTAGGCGTTGCCGCGCAGAGCGTATTGCCGCCCCTCGAGCATCATTCGTCGTGCGATGCGGGCGAGACGGGACTTCGGAGGGGCAGGCACGTCCGGCTCCATCTCAGCAGGTGGAAGGCAGGCGCGAAGCTCGATATACGCGAGAGAGCCGTCTGTCACGATTGCTTTGGAGCCGTCACCAGCGCGAGCCGTTCCGCGCCTTTCTACTAACCTTGGGGCTTCTGCGCAGCCCGAAAACAGAAGATCGTTCGCGACCTTGGCACGCTCGAGATCGATACGGGGATCGATCTTATGG
>DASQLD010000425.1:0-5660 GCA_035630195.1 Bryobacteraceae bacterium | reverse complement strand
CAGAAATACTTCCTGCGCCACATCCTGCGCCTGCCCGGGCGACAATCCCAGGGTCAGGACGTAATAGTAGACATCGTCTCGCGCGTCGTCGTAAATCTGGAGAACGCGCGCATCGGCAGATCTTTTTCCGGCTGGCGACAGGAGCATCCTCTAGTGAACGCGAAAAGTCGGAGGAAGCCGAAGCCTCCTCCTGTCTAAACCCTATCGCACGTTAATCGCAGCTTCGGCCGTAGAGACCAATCCTGAAGACGGCATCGGGTAGGGAAGAATTCGGGCGTCCGGCACATGCGGACTATCCATCAGATTGAGCTGTACGGCCTGCCAGGCAGGAGATTGCAGCTTCAACGCCTCGACCAGAGCCCCGACCTTGGCTTTTTGCGCGTCATTGATTGCGGCCAACGCCTGCGTACGGTAGGGCGCTCCGCTGAGCGGCAATTGGCGACGGAGGTTATTGATCTCGACCATCAGACGGCCGATGGTAGTGGAATCGTTCGAACCCTGCTGCAGCAGGTTATACATTTGCCGTTCTTTCTCAGAGATTTGCAGATAGATTTGCTGTTCGGCCTGGGACCGGTTCTTCATGATCTGTTCGAGCGTGGACACCTGTGCCTCCGACAGCACGAGATATTGGCGCAATTCATCCCATTGCTGGGGTACACGGGGCAGGATTGCGGTGTTTCCGGGATCCTGCGCGACGGACGTTGATATTGCAAACAAAACTGTCGCGATGACTCGCTTCATCAGTAGCTCTCCTAAAATTTTCGACTTCTGACGCAAAGACCATTCGGAAGCATCTTTTACGACACCGGCCATTAACAAAAACTGGTACGTTATACGTTGTGGCTGGTCATGAATAATATGCGTGCGCTCCTACTGATAGCGGCAGCCGTGGTCTGTGCAACCGGGGCGGATCTGAAGCCGGTCTTTCCAAAGAATGCGGCCAAGCCGATCGGTCCTTACTCTCCAGGGATTTCGGCCGGCGCTTACTTCTATGTCTCGGGTCAGGGCGCACGCGACGCGGCCGGCAAGCTCCCGGCAACCACCGAAGAGCAGACTCGCCAATGCTTGCAGAACGTTAAGGACATCCTTGAAGCGGCGGGGCTGGGAATGGAGAATGTCGTCTGGGCGCAGGTATTCGCTCAGGATTTGAAGCAGTTGGCCGCACTAGACAAAGTTTATGCTTCGTTCTTTGCCAAGGATCCTCCGGCTCGCTCGATGGTGGTTGTAAACAAGATGCCCGGTGACACTCCAGTCGAGATCGCTGTGGTTGCGGTTCGGGATCTGAAACAGCGAAAGGCGATCTCAGTTGGGCCCCTGACGGGCCCTGTCAGCAATGCTGTTCGGGTTGGAGACAGGGTGTATATTTCGGGCGTGCTGGGCCTCGACGCTCAGAATAAAGTGCCTACGCAACCGCGCGAACAAGTCAACGTCCTCGTCGCTCAGATGAAGGCGGTACTGGCAAAATCCGGACTCGAGATGCGGGATATGGCCTACGCGCACGTATATGTGGATGGCGCTATGCCGATGAAGGTGTTGGGAGACGTCCTGACCGAATTATTGCCGTCGGAAGTGGCTCGGTCGGTGACGCAAACCGCTGGAATTCCACGCGGAGCCCACATAGAAATTAGTGGCGTCGCCAGCACGAAATCGAAGCGGGAAGGAGCTTGCACGTCGGTGGAAGACACCATCTATTGCCCGAGCGTTGCCGGGACTATCGATCGCGCGCTCTCACGGGTTAAGGAGAATCTTAACATCGCAAAAGTGGATTTGACGCGTGTGGTTGTGAGCAATGTGTTCCTGGACGACCTTCAGCACTTCGCTGCGATGAACAAGACTTATGCAGGCGCCTTTGGCTCATGGCTGCCGACTCGTGTAACGCTGCAACCGACGGCGCAAGCGGTGGAGTTGAATCTCGCCCCCGGCACCAATTCACCGGTTCCGCCTTCGGATGCGCCACGTGCCCAGATCAGTGTCATCGCGGTCCGATGAGTTTGACCATGAACTACACCTATTCTCACATCGCGAAGATGATCGACCATTCTCTGCTCAATCCCGTGCTGACTGCGGGAGAACTCGAGGGCGGATGTGAGCTTGCTCTTGCCTATGACGTCGCGAGCGTGTGTATCCTTCCGTATTATCTGCCGCGGTGCGCCGAAATCCTCAGGGGAAGCGATGTAAAGGCTAGCACGACGATCGGCTTTCCGCATGGAGGGCATACTTCGCCGATCAAACTGGCGGAAGCGCGGCAGGCGCTTGCCGATGGCGGCCAGGAACTGGATGTCGTGGTAAACATCAGCGCGGTGTTGAGCAGCTCCTGGAAGTATGTCGAGGAGGAGTTGAAAGACTTGATTGAGACCACGCATGGCGCGGGACAGAAGATCAAAGTCATTTTCGAGAACTGTTATCTCAACGATCAGCAGAAAATTCGATTGTGTGAGATATGCGGAGAGCTCGGCGCGGACTGGGTGAAGACATCTACGGGATACGGGCCAGGCGGCGCAGTTATGGAGGACCTGCAACTCATGCGCCGGCATTCGCCCGAGCATGTTCAGGTAAAGGCCGCTGGAGGGATCCGCGATCTCGACGCGCTGCTTCGCGTACGGGAAATCGGCGTCACGCGCGCCGGAGCCACCCGAACTGCGACCATGCTGGACGATGCGCGTCAGCGGCTCGGTTTATCCGCATTGCATGTTTCGGCCGTCTCGACGCCAACCGGATACTAACCGGACCTCACGTGTTATCGTGAGCTTTCATGAAGGTCATCGTGTTTGGAAAAGGCGGGCAGTTGGGCCGCGAACTCGTCCGCGTTTTCGCCTCTCAGGGCCACGAAATTGCAGCTTTCGAACGCTCTGAGATCGATGTGACGGACGGCAGCCGGGTGGAACAGGTAATCGCTTCGGCTAATCCGGACGTCGTTCTAAACGCCACGGCCTACAACATGGTGGATGTGGCCGAGAAGGAGCCCGATGTAGCCTTTGCGGGCAACGCGCTGGCGGTGCGGAATCTCGCCGTGGCATGCAGGCAGGCTGACGCGCGATTTGTCCACTTTTCCACCGACTACGTTTTTGACGGGCGCCTTGGTCGACCCTATGTCGAAGAAGATGCCACCCATCCGCTGGGCGCGTACGCAGTTTCTAAACTGGCGGGCGAATGCTACGCGCAGGCGTATCTCGACGATCCGCTGATCATTCGCACGTCCGGAGTGTTCGGACCGGGAGGTCTGCATACGGCACGGGGGAACTTCGTCGAAACAATGCTGCGGCTTGCCAAATCCAGCCAACCGATTCGCGTCGTGGAGGACTACGTCGCATCGCCTACATATGCGCCCGAGCTCGCGGAACGGACGGCCCAGATGGTTGACAGGAAACTCACCGGAATTTTCCATGTCGGCGGAGGTACGGCAATCTCGTGGTTTGATTACGCGAAGCTGATTTTTGAGGCAGCCGGCTTGAGTCCGGAGGTCAAACCCACGAACGAGCGCGAACATAGAACTGCAGCCCGACGTCCAAAATTCTCGGCCTTGTCTAATGCGAAGATGGAGCGTTGCGAAATATTACCCATGCCTCCCATGAAAGACGTAGTACGGGACTATATTGCCCGCCGGCAAGACATCGTAGCCGGGAGCTAACGTAATCCAACAATTTCTTTGATCGTCGCCCCGATTGCGAGGAAGTCGTCGAGTCCGGTGGGTTTCCGAATGTAGCGGGTAGCGCCAAGTCGCATGGCCTCGCTTTTGTCCGCAGGCGAATCCGAGGAGGTGAGGACGATCACTGGCGTTGCTGTGCCCTGAAGCATTTCCAGCACTTCGCTTCCACCTCGTTTGGGCATGTTGAGATCGAGCAAGACGACATCAAAAACACGCGCGGTCTCAGAAACCAGGGCAATTGCCTGCTCTCCATCGTGGGCGACGGCGAGTTCGAACGCAACTCCGTGTTCACGCAGAGCTTCCTCAATTAGGTACACGTCCGCTGGATTGTCTTCAGCCAGCAATATCCGTACGATATTCGCCATCCGGTCGGGTCCCTCAGGAGCGTTAGAAGCTCAGAACATGAAGACGCATTCCGAGACGCCCCGCTTTTTCAGCGGCGCGAAACGTCGCGTCGTTAGATCTCGATGAGATTTAAGTGTACCTTACATTTCACCTTCGCGTTGGGAGCCGTACGGGCAGATTTGCGGAGATTGGAACCTAGTACGAACGCCGGCCGATCCGTAACGCGCATGGTAAAATCAACGTCATATGGCCAGCGGGCAAATGTCTGGAGTTAAACGATTTCTGCTCTGGGACTATCCGCGCGCAAGCTGGCAGTACGATGTCATGGTCGGGTTAATCCTGGCCTTTATTTTTCTTACACCGCGCGCGACGTTCCGGGACCAGCCTCGTGCTAGTAGCATCGTCGAGATTCCATCGGATCAGGGAAGGGCCTTTCTGTTGGAAGCACGATTGCTCGCATCCACTCCGGACGCTGAGCGAAAAGCTCGTGTCGAAGGAATTTTGCGATCCCGCTACGGGAAATCGGATCCTGTAGTGAAAGTGGAACCAGTTCTCGATCATGAGCAGGAAGTCTCAGGATTCATTGCCTTTACAAAGCATTGAAATCCCTACACGGTGAGGAAAATGCGTCTCGTTCTAACTGGAGTTGTGTTTTGTCTGGCCGCTCTTGGAAGTAGCACCGACGAAGTTTTGTCGAAGTTAGACAAGGCCGCCTCTTCTTTCAAGTCGATGTCGGGGAATATTTCGCAGTCGAACTATACAAAAGTACTCGACGAAACCACGACAGAAACCGGCCAAATCTCGCTTAAGAAGGTAGGGCCCAAAGAGCTATCTGTGCTGATCAATTTCGTAACACCGAATCCGAGGATGGTTGCGTTCGGCGGCCGGAAAGCCGAGATCTATTATCCGAAGCTCAAGTCCGTCCAGGAGTATGACTTAGGGAAGCGATCGGACCTTCTCGATCAGTTCCTTCTGGTGGGTTTCGGCACGACCGGGAAAGATCTGAAGGCGAATTACAACGTCAAGTTTTTGGGTGATGAAAGTATTGCGGGGCAAAAAACCCATAAGCTGGAGTTGACGCCAGGAGCCGGGCCTCGTATCGAAAAATTACAGAAACTGGAGCTTTGGGTTGCTGCTGAAGGCGCATACCCGGTGCAGCAGAAATTTATCCAGCAATCCGGGGATTATTACCTGATCACCTACACAGACGTTCAGTTAAACCCTCAGTTGGGGAATGAAGCGTTTAAGCTAAATCTGCCGAAAGGCGTAAAGAGGGAATTTCCGGGAAAATAATGCACACTCAGCCCTTAGAAGCGCCTCCGGCGCAGAAGAAGAAATCGGTCTCACGACTGCCTTTTCTTGATTGGACTCGTGGTCTGGCGGCAACAATCATGCTGCAAGGTCACGTTTTTCATTCGTTCGCGCGGCCCGAATTGCGCGACAGTGGACCCTACGTAATTTCACAATTTATCGGGGGTATCGCTCCGGCAATTTTCCTCTTTCTAACGGGCGTAACGCTCGCGTTCATGATGCATGGCCAGGAACGTAAGAAAGCGGCGAAGAGAGACCGTATCATTGCGGTGTTCAGGCGTGCAGGTTACCTTGCGCTGCTCGCATTCGCTTTCCGATTCCAGCTTTACTTATTCGGTTATCCTTACAGCCCTTTAGA
>DASQLD010000424.1:0-13941 GCA_035630195.1 Bryobacteraceae bacterium | reverse complement strand
TTGTATGCGGCGAACTGCCGCAATCAAGAAACGAGGAGATTCATCATGGCAGTGGGTTTGAGTTGGAAGGGATATGTCGATACGGACTTGAACTTTTCCGAGTTTTTCGAGGGCGCTCATACGTTGAGCTGCTTCTTTATGCCGCAATACCCGCTTGCGTATGAGGGACCGCTTATCGGCGAGAGGGGCGACGGCACGTATGTGGCGGGGCAGGGTTATTTCAACTACGACGAGGGGAAAGGAAAGACGCAACTTTACCTCGCGGTAGGCGGCGAATCGCGAAGTTATACGGTCTCTCTAGTCGCGGGCGAATGGTTCCACCTCGCGGTTGTCGCTGGGGCCGGGACGGATGCTCGCACGTTCACAATGTACCTGAACGGGCAAGCGATTGGGCCCCCGTTGACTGTGAAGAGAAGCGATCCCTCGCTGCCAAAAGGGACATTGCGGTTCGGCAGACGGACAAGCGGCGCCAAAGTGAATACTCGCGAGGCGCAGTTCTTCGGTTTGATTCACTCGGCGGCTGTGTACACGCGAGCATTGTCCCAGGCGGAAGTATTGGAGGACGCGACGAAGAGGTTCAACCTTACCGGGAACGAATCGGGCTTGCTCGCCGGCTACCAATTCTCTGGCAGTCCCGTTCACCCGCGCATGAACCGTTTCGTGAAGTTTACCGGGCCGGCGGTAGGGGTGGATGTTGTGGGGAGCACCGCCGACAAGAATAAGTTTCTGCTTCCGACAAAACAGAAGGAGATGGATCTTCCGTTCGCGATTGGCGATGTCTGGAGAGTGGTGAAGAGCTACGAGACGGATCATCACTCGGGATACGCATCGTTTACGTGGGACTTCATTATCGATGCCGAGAAGAACTTAGGAGATATGTATCCGGACGGCACCGGCAACGCTCCCGTGTTCGCAGCGGCCGGAGGAGAAGCGGCTTGGGTGCGGGAGAGCGAGCCGTCCGGTACACCAACTCCTAATCTGGCGGTCATCCGACAGGCTTCGGGCGAATTCTGCGAGTATATTCACCTAGGCCAGAATGGCGTGGAGCTTGTCGAGCAGCAGGACGCTCTGCATGGACAAAAAGTGGCGGTGGTTCATTCGACTGGATTGAAAGATTGTCACGTTTGCCATCATTTGCATCTCGGGATGACGGATCGCACGAAAGACGAGCCGGGAATGGTGACGTTCCCGGTCGCCTTCAGCGATTACCACATGAAGAATGGAACGGCTTGGATTCATGTGGCGCGCGGCATACCTGTCGCGGGGCAGGTGCTGCGTATACCGCCGACACCGGTGTTTCAGCCGCAGTCACTACGTCCCACGAGCGCGGTGTCGAGAACGTCGAGCAGCCTCGACGTGTTTGCTACAGACATGGATGGAGTGGTTTGGACCGCGCGTTGGAAAAACGGAACCTATGCTCGCAACTGGGACCGGTGGAGAAGAGTGCTACCCGATATCGGCGGCTCAGGGCTCCGTGCGGAGGTTGTGTCGCGGGATGACCAAAACCTTGACATCTTCGTGACCGGGACGGATCGTCTTCCTTATACGGGAGCTTGGGAAGAGTTTGGGAATAACTCGCAGTGGCAGGGGTGGCGGAAGCTTCCAAGTCTGACTCTGGCGGACAACGGGCCGATTACAGGCGTTTCGCGGCATCCCGACAAGCTGGATGTCTTCGCAGTGGGCGCTGATGGCGGCGTCTACACGGCGGCTTTGAATCGCCAACAAGCTAACGAGGAGTGGCATGGATGGTGGCGTATCGGTGACTTAAAGGTTCCTTCGGGTACGCGTGTCTGCGCTGTGGCTCGGGATGCGGGTAAGCTCGACATCTTCGTTGTGGGTGGCGATGGGCAGGTGTACACCGCTGCATGGGATGTGAACGTGGCCAACCAGCAATGGCAAGGCTGGCGGACCATTCTCGATGCGCACGTGCCTCCGGGCGGAAGCGTTACTGCGATCTCGCGGCATCCGAACAAACTGGATGTCTTCATCGTGAGTAGCAACCAGGGCGCGTTTACCGCGGCATGGGAGGGCGGTGTGAATAACAGTCAATGGAGCGGCTGGTGGCGTATCGGCGATGAGGTGTTTATCCCGGGCTTACCGATTACAGCTGTCTCGCGACATCCGGACAAGCTCGATGTGTTTGTTGCGGGCAATGATGGTCGGGTGTGGACAGCCGCTTGGGCGACGGGTCTGGCGGGCCATGAATGGAAGGGTTGGTGGACGATCGGAGATGGCAGGATCGCAGGCGGCTCGGCTGTGGCTGCTGCTTCGGGAGGGCCGGACAAGCTGGACGTTTTCGCGATGGATCCGGACGGCGTGCTTCATACGGCCGCGTGGAATGGGAGTGTTCCTGACGCCCAGTGGCAGGGTTGGTGGCGGATTGGCTGAGTTGGGGACGGGGGCGGCCGCGAGCTACGGTCGCTCCGCACCTCTGGTCCGCGTCTGATTGAGCGTCTGATAATGAGAACTCTGATGATCCTTCCAGCATTCTTGGCAGTCATTCTTGCGGGGGCAGCATTGTGCCAAGAGCACGCGGTATTCAAGAGCGTTGATCGCGGTGCGACCTGGACCGAAAGCCAGCGCCAATCTGGCGGGAAATGCCCGCATCAATAGCTTCGGCGCAAGTTTCGGCGCAACTATTAACAGGATCTTTGCAGGTACCGATGGGGGCATCTATTCGTCAAGCGGCGAAGGCCGGACGTGGGAGAAAACGTCCGTCGCGGCTCGCACTATCAGTTTCGCGACTTTCGGTAATAGCATTCATGCCGGCACACAGAGCACGGGTCTGCTCGCGTCGAAGGACCAGGGGATGAATTGGACTTCGATAACCAGCCTGGCCTCGAAGAACATTCGTTCGCTTCTTGCGGCCCAAGGTCGAGTTTACGCGGGTACAGACGCGGATGGCGTGATGGTTTCGCAGGACCAGGGAACAACCTGGACGGCGCAGAATGCAGGACTTCCCCCGCTCAGCCAAATCTTCGCCATGGCATTTATTGACAACACGATTTTCGCGGGGTTGTACAACAAAGCCTTTACGCGTGGAGCGAAAACGAACGCCGCTGGACCAAAGCAGGGAACGTCAAGCCGCTGGCGCTTGCTGCTGCCGGCGATACGCTCGTTGTGGGTCATAACCCCGGTGGCATCTACTGGAGCGGAAACCCAAAATCCTCCGAGTGGATCAAAGCAACCGGCGATTTCGAGTCTGCGGCACCGGTGTGGGAGATTGCGTCGAGCGATAAGCTAGTTCTCGCCGGGATGGCCGATGGTATTTTTCGCTCGGAGGACAATGGCCGTACGTGGTCCCGCACGCTGAAAGGTCTTCCAGCCAAGAGTCCGGGCGTATCCTTTCTCGTGCGAGGCAACACCATATATGCAGGCTTAGTCATCTCCACTAAATGAATGGCCGTCAGGCTAAGATACGGCGATGAAGCTTTATGATTCGCTGGCCGATTGGTGGCCGCTTCTGTCGCCGCCTTCCGAGTATGCGGAGGAGTCGGCTGTTTACGCAAAGTACCTGGACGCGGCGGCGACTCAGCCGGCTCGGACGATGGTTGAGTTCGGGAGTGGCGGCGGAAATAATGCGTCCTACTTGAAGAAGCAGTTCGACATGACGCTGGTGGATTTGTCGGCAGGAATGCTTGCTGTCAGCCGGCGGTTGAATCCGGAGTGTGAGCACATTCAGGGGGACATGCGCAGTATCAGGCTTCAGCGGCAGTTCGATCGCGTTTTTATTCACGATGCGATCTGTTATATGACGAGTGCTGAGGACTTGCGCCGAGCTGTCGAAACGGCTTTTGCGCATTGCCGTCCTGGTGGGGCCGCGGCATTCGTTCCTGACTATTTTCGTGAGACGTTTCGGGTTGGTACTGATCACGGCGGCTGCGATGGAGACAATGGCGGCTTGCGATATCTCGAATGGGTGTGGGATCCGGATCCGACCGATAGTACGTATATCGCCGATTATGCCTATCTGCTCCGTGAGGAGGATGGGTCTGTGTCGGTGGAACACGATCGCCATGTTGAAGGTCTCTTTTCCCGCGCCGAGTGGTTAGCGATCTTAAAGGACGCAGGTTTTGAGCCTGCGATCGTGCCGCTCGAGCCTGCCGAGGCTGAGGAGGCACTCAATCTGCTTATTGGAGTGAAGCCGTAAGTTCGTGTAAAACGATCTCCAACCTGCGTTGAAAAGATTAAAATCCGCAGGGCAATCAAACGCGTCAGATTTCAAAGCGCGAGGCATGGAAGTAAATAATCACGCCGCACGCCGGACACGATGATCGTGGATGGGTGTGCCCATCGGGTTGCGCCAGGGTAGCGCGTTGCTATGGACCTGAAGCAAATCGTCATCTTCGCCTTACAGCTTAGCGTGCTGTGTACGGTCTTCGGCTTCGGCCTCCAAACGACCACCCATGATTTGTCCTACTTGATTCGCCGCCCAGGCTTGCTGGCGCGGTCGCTGCTGGCGATGTTCGTGATCATGCCGGTTGTCGCAGTGTTGCTGGCGCTGCTATTCGACTTTCGACCGATAGTGGAGAGGGCTCTGATCATCCTCGCCATTTCCCCGGCGCCTCCACTGTTGCCACGGAAAGGGGTGGAAGCCGGTGACCAGGAGCACTACGCGCTCGGTCTGATAGCCGTTCTTGCGCTGACGGCCATTGTGGTGATGCCGCTCGAAATACTGGCGATACAAGTTGTCGCAGGACGACCCTTGGAGATGGCCTTTGGCGCGGTTGTACGCGTCCTCGTCATTTCCATACTGCTGCCGCTGGCCGCCGGCATGGCGGTGCGAGCATTCCTCCCCAGGCTGATTGGACGGATCGAAAAGCCGATCGCTCTTATCGCGAAGATACTATTACCGCTGGGGCTGCTTGTGCTGCTCGTCGTGGTGGGGCCCGGGATGTGGGAAGTGATTGGAGACGGCACGCTCATCGCCATCATCACGTTCATAATAGTCGGCTTCGCCGTTGGTCATTTGCTTGGTGGACCCGATCCCGATCATTCGGTGGTACTCGCCCTGTCAACCGCCTGCCGGCATCCAGCCATCGCCTTGTCTATCGCGGCCGCGAATTTTCCGGAGGAGCGCTTCGGCGCCATCATTCTGCTTTGTCTGATAATCGGCGCAATCGCCGGACTACCGTATATGGCTTGGCAGCGACGCCGGACAGCCCTCCGACCGGCATGATGCTGCTGTTCTGCACCCGCGGCTATATACTGCCTACGGTCCGAGGAGCGTAATCCTTCGTTAGTGCGAATCCTTTTGCTCGATGGGCGTCACAGGGTCAATGAGGGGCCAGCACAGGCCTCCTACGAGGTACACGGCGGCCATCGTGTAAAGGAACATGTTCCAGTCGTGTCCGGCATCGCGCATTTTGCCGCCGATGACGGGCGCGACAAAGCCTGCCAGATTGCCCATCATGTTCATCGATCCGGACACAGTGCCGGCATACTTGCCGCCGACATCCATGCAGGCCGACCAGGCGCCGGGCATGATGAGATCGTTACAGAAGCTCGCGAGACCCATCATCATCATTACGGTGATGGCATCGGAGGATGTGGTGGACATGAACATCATTCCAGCAGCGCCGAAGAAGCCGATGCATGCCACAAGCCGTCGGGCGAAGCTGACGCTTCCGGTGATTTTAGCTAGACGGGCGGAAGCGAAGCCGCAGACTAACGAACCGAGTCCACCGAAAAAAAGCGGCAAGATCGCGAGGCTCGCGCGGTAAGAGTCGCTGAGTTCAGGATGGCGGTCGCGGAGGAATGTGGGAAGCCATGTAATGTAGAAGTACCACGGATAAGACAAGCAGAAGTATTGCGCCCAGAGCAGCCAGATGCTGCGGGAACGAATCAGTTTGCCCCATGGCACGTTGCCGTGGCCGGAGGCAAGATCCTCGTTGCCTTGGAGGAGCGCAAGCTCGGCGGCGTTGACACTCTTGTGCTCACGAGGGTTGTCGCGGAACCAAGCATAGAAGAAGGCGGCCCAGATGACACCGAGGGCGCCGAAGATTACGAATGCCCATCGCCAGGAAACCCACTGAAAGGTCAGGATGACCAGGGGAGGAGTGAATGCCCCGCCCCAGCGGGCGAACATCCACATGATGCCTTGCGCGCGGGTACGCTCATGTTGCGGAAGCCAAACTGTGAAGGCCTTGGTCAGGTTCGGGAAACAACCGGCCTCCCCAGCTCCGAACAGGAAACGCGCGACATACATGCTGGAAAAATTCCACATGAAGCCCGTTGCGGCAGTGAAGGCCGACCACCAGATCACGATGCGCATCAGGACTTTGCGCGGGCCCATCCAATCACCCATCCAACCGCCTGGGATCTCGAACAGCGCGTAGGAGACGGCAAAAGCCGAGAAGATATAGCCCATCTGGCTGTTGGTAAGGCCAAGATCTCGCGAGATGACTGGGGCAGCCTGGGAGATGCAGACGCGATCTATGTACGAGAGAATCGCTAAGGTTACGGCGAAGACAACAACCCAGTAGCGGGCTTTGGTCGGCTTCTCTGAGGTGGCCCCGACAGGGCGGGACAAGGACGGATGTGTCGCCATCGATCGTTCATCACATCATGGTTCGGGCTGAAACGCAAGAAGGTAATCGCGGGATTTACTTGTTCAAAAGCTCCATGAGGAAGTCGGTGGCTTCCTTGGACTTCATGTTCGATAGCATTTGGACCGCTTCCCGCTTCAACTCGGGGTTAGTTTCCTTACGCGCGATTTCGACAAGACCTTTCGCCGACTGGGATGCCATTAACCCTCGGATGATGTGGCGGCGAAGGTCAGTATTGGTCTCGGTTGCATACAATTGCAGCAATTCCGCATCGGCGCGCATGGAGCCGAGAAACATGATGGCTTCGCGGCGAAGATCGGCGTCCGGCTCGGACTTTGCGGCCTGGAGGAGGAGATCCTTTTCGCGAGTATGCATATAGGCGCGGAGCACCCTACGCCGTACGGCAGGATCAGTATTCGAGCTGTAGATCTCGGCGAGAAGGGGAAGATTCTCTTTGCCGCGATTCATGCCGAGGTATTCGACCGCTTTTAACTGGAGGTCGGGGTTCCCGGCTCCCTTGGCGTATTGGGCGATGATTTCGCGACCCTGGGGTGTTCCGCTCTGGGCGAGGACGAACAGGGCGCGCTCCTTCAGACGCGGCGAGGAGCTCTTCTTGAGCAAGTCGCGCAGTGCAGGAATTGCGCGATCGGGAGCTGTGTCCACAAGGCCGTTTAAGGCAATAAGCTTGAGCTCTTCGTCGTTTTGGACATCCGCCGAAAGAGGTTGTCCCGATGCCTGGCGCAGTTCGACGCGCAGCGCCTTGGCGTCGTCGAGCCAGCGGCTTTTCGGGTTATTCTTTTCGAGCTCATTGATCAACGCGATGGCTTCGTCGCGGCGTCCGACTTTCGCCAAGGCGTAGGATTTCCAATAATAGGCCCCATCCTGACGTTCGCCTCGCGCCTCGATTGCCGCGCTGAAATCTTCGATCGCCTGGTCCCATTCGCCTCGATCGAGGTGGCGTGTGCCATCGCGATAACTGCGCTCTTCGTTACGATGGCGATCTTTGTTGATGATCACATTGGCTTTGACCTGCGCTGCTACGTGAGCGCCAATCTGGGCCGCAATGAGAGGTCCGTCGACAAAGACGAATGGCGCGGGTTCCGGGATCGGGTCAGGCTGAGCACAAAGCGCGGCAGCGCCGCAAATACCAACAATCCAACACTACATAATGTTTCCTCTTGCGCCAAGCGGGACCCGGCGACGCGAATCTTGAAAATCAGTCCTTCGGCCTTGATCCGTTCCCGCAAATTCTCCAAGTCGCGATTGTCCAACTCGTCCGGGCCGTGCGCCATTTCAAGCAACACGCGTTCGAGATCATCGAGCAATGAGATCACGCGCGTGTCTCCGGTGTTGGCGGCAGTTTGCCGGAACAAACGGTTGGCGTACACCAAATCCTGAGCCGTCTCACGTCCATCGGCGAATAACAACGGTGTGTTCGGATCGGCATTGGCGATTTCGATCAGCAGCATTTTCGAACGCTGCAAGTGATCGCCGACGGCAACCAGAAGCACGCGCTCACGCACGCCGGGAACGGCTTGCGCGGTGGCGGCAGGAACCGGCTCACTTCGCGGGGAATACTTGCCGGCAAAGAAGGCGCCTATGAGTAGTACAGCGGCAAGGGCCGCAGGGGCCAGCTTTCTTGGATTGAACCAGCTTGGTTGAAACCAACGACTGCGCTGGCCAAGTTTCGGGGCCAAACGGGTCCAGACGGCCTCTTCGTAGCCGGCATCGCGATGTGGCACGGGCGGCGCATCGACACAATTCAACACACGCTGCAACGACTGATACCGGTCGCGGCAGATTGAGCAATCCGACAAATGCGGCTCAGCCGCAGTTCCCGTCTCGCCGTAGAAATGCAGTATCAAATCTTCTTCTTCAAGGTGCTGCTTCATATGAACTCACTACTGGCTCCAACGCCTCACGGATCTTGCGAACGGCTCGGAAGATACTGTTTTTCGTCGCGCTTACTCCGAGATCGAGAACCGCTCCGATTTGTTCGATCGATTGGCCCTCGAAGTGGCGCAACAAAAAAGCCGTCCTTTCCTGGTCGCTCAACAGCTTCAAAGCGGCGTCCAGCCGCTCCTTTACCTGAGCGCTGTAGTAGATCCGATCCTGTCCCGGATCCGTAGCCTTCACAGAATCGAGAATGTCTTCCTCATCCGAACTTTCGGTCACACGGCGACTGGCGTGACGCTTCCGCGACCGGATCAGGTCGAGCGAATAATTCGCCGCTATCCTGTACAACCACGTACTGAAACTCGAGCGCGATTCGTAGGAATCGAGCTGTTTGAAAGCCCGCAAAAACGTCTCCTGTACTACGTCGTCGGCGTCGAACTCGTTTCCTGTCATACGGAAAGCGAGCCGAAACACACTTCGACCGTAGCGTTCGACCAGAACGCGAAAGGCGGCCGTATCACCAGCCCTTGTCCGCTCCACCGCGGACAGGTCGGTCGCTTCCATCTGCCCTTTAGACTACTGAATTTACCAGCGGTTAGCCGTGATCGGCCGAGGACTCGAGGGGCTGCAGATCGCCGAGGATCGTCGGGATCAGCTCCGAGACGGTGGGATGGATGTGCATGGCGCGCTGGAGGACTGTATACGGCGCCTTGGCGTACATGGTGTCGAGGACGCAGTGAATGGCTTCGTCGCCACCGGTACCGAGGACGGCCGCGCCGAGAATTTCCTTGCTTTCGGCATCGACCAAGATCTTCATGAAGCCTTGGGTTTCCCCCTTTTCGACAGCCCGACCGACCTTGGTCATGGGGCGTTTGCCAACGAGGATTTTGCGTCCGGATTTAAGGGCTTCGGGTTCCGTCATTCCGGCGCGGCCGAGGGGCGGATCGATGTACAGGGCGTAGGCAGTGATGCGATCGCTGACGCGGCGCTTTTCGCCGTCGAGGAGATTGGCGGCAACGATCTCGAATTCGTTGTAGGAGGTATGGGTGAAGGCGCCTTTTCCGTTGCAGTCGCCGAGGGCCCAGACACCAGGGGCGGAAGTGCGGAGCTCGTCGTCAACCTGGATGTAACCGCGTTCGTCCCGTCTGATGGTGGTGTTCTCAAGGCCGAGGTCGTCTGTGTTGGGCTGCCTTCCGGTGGCGACTAATACTTGCGATCCTCGAACCTTCAAGTCGCCTGAGGCGCAGTCGGCGTGCGCTTCGATTTCGTCGCCGTCTTTTGAGAGCGCGATGCAGTTGGAGTTGAGGCGGACGTCGATCCCTTCGTTGGTAAGGATCTGTTTGATTTCCTCGGAGACATCGTGGTCTTCCCGGGCCAGGAGTCGGGCGCCGCGTTCGATGACGGTCACTTCACTGCCGAATCGCCGGTACATTTGGGCAAACTCGAGGGCGATGTAGCTGCCACCGACGACGATGAGGTGTTGCGGTAGATAATCGACTTCCATCATCGAGGAGTTCGTAAGGTACGGAATCTGATCGATGCCTCGCAGGGGTGGAACGGAGGCGCGACCGCCGGTGTTGATGAACACGCGGTCGGCAGTCAGGGTGGCATCTCCGATTTGGATCTCGTGATCCGAGAGAAAGCGCGCATGGCCGGTGTGGACGGTGCAATTGGGTGTGCTTCTGAGGCCGCTCTCAACGCCCGTCTGTGACTTTCCCGAGATCTGATCTTTGCGTGCCTTTACGGCTTTCATGTCGACGCTGACCGGGCCATCGATGATGACGCCGTAATCTTTGGCTCGCCTGGCGATGTGGGCGGCGTAGGCGCTGGCGACGAGAGTCTTGGTGGGAATGCAGCCGGTGTTGACGCACGTGCCTCCAAACTTGTTGCGCTCGATGATAGCTACTTGTTGTCCGGATTTTGCGAGGCGCATGGCGAGCGAGGGACCGGCTTGTCCTGTGCCGATGACGATTGCGTCGTACTTGATGGCGGGCATTGAATGATGGTAGCGGGTTTGCAGTAAACTACGAAAGGAATGCCGATCTACGAATACAAGTGCGAATCCTGCGGTAGCGATTACGAGCAGATACGAAAAATGGCGGAGGCTGACAATGGACTGGAATGTCCGAGTTGCCAGTCCTCGAAGGTGAATCGCCGGCTGTCGTCGTTTGCCACGAGCAGCGGCGGGAGCACGGATCGGGCGCCGGCTGGCGGCGGATGCGGTATGGGCGCCTGCGGCAGCGGGGCCTGCGCGTTCCCGAATAACTAGCGCCTTTTCATTTTCTTTAATCGTCGCTTCGCTCTAGAGTTCTGTCCGAATTTCTGGTATCGGCCTCGTTAAGTTGCTGCGGGGATCGCTCGGTGTATTCAGGCGCGATCGCGAAGTACGATGCCGGGGTTCGCCTTCCTTAAGCGAGATGACCTCTTCTTCCGTTGTCTTCCGTCAGAACGCCGGTAGACCGGATGACGTATTTTTCTTGGGTCGACTCCAGCTTGCTATTGGTTACTTAGGGCAGGCGTTCCACTTGGTGGATTGCTTTCCGGCCGATTTCGGACCGATTTGCCGTTCGAAGGTGGGCCGCAGTTTTCGGATTCGAGAACTGCGATTTTGCTGCTGGTACTCTCGTGCGGAATAACGTCTGATCACGGCCGATTTGGTGATGATGGTTTGCGACTTCTTTGCGTCGAAGATTTCCTTTATCGCGGCGGTCTGTGTGCCGTCCGGGCTCTTGCTGTCGAACGTTTGCGCGAATGAGTTGTCGCTCCTTCTGGCGTAGATTACGGTCAGCAACTGCGTTCCAAAATGTACTGGCTGCTCCTCCTTTCTGACTGAGAACTTTGGACCTATCATCTACTCCATCTAGGTATGCACATGGCGTATCGTCGTCGCCTTCCTCACTTCCAGGCGGGCGATTGTCCGGTCTTTCTCACCTGGCGTCTGTACGGCAGTTTGCCACCGAGTCGAGTGTTTGGCAGCGAAGCCAGCGCCGGACATGCTTTTGTCGCTATGGATTCTCTTTTGGATCGGGCGCGCAGCGGACCACTCCATCTGCGGCGGCCGGAGGTTGCTGGACCTATGGTGCGGGCGCTCCTCTATGGGCAGGACAGCATGAAGTACTACCAGCTTCATGCCTGGGTTGTGATGGCGAATCATGTCCACGTCTTATTGAGTCCCTTCGTGGAGGTTGCCAAAATCACTCATTCTCTTAAGCGTTTCACGGCGCGTGAGGCGAATCGGATCCTGGGTCTCATCGGTCAGCCATTCTGGCAGGACGAGAGTTATGATCACCTTGTGCGCGACGGTGGTGAGTTTGACCGGATTGTGCGTTATATCGAGAACAATCCCGTGACGGCTGGTCTGGTTTCGGCGCCGGTAGACTTTCCCTGGTCCAGCGCTGCACACGGAAGCTAGGAAGGCCGATTGGAAATCGGCTGCGGCTTGCAAAGCCGCCCCACAGGGCAGCACGAGATCTTCGTAGTTGTAATGCGAATTCTTCTATGCTTCGCCGTAGTTGCGATATAGCCAGGCGGGATCTTCGAGCATGGCGCTTGTGCGCTCGCCCTGGTAGGCGAGTTTTCCGCGGTTGATGAGCACGACGTGGGTCGCTAGTTCCAGCGCTTCGCGGAGCTGATGAGTGGACATCATGACCGTTTTGCCGGCAGCTAGGGCATCGCGGAGCACGGTTTGTAGGACTGCTACGGCGCGATCGTCGAGCGCGGTAAAGGGTTCGTCCAATAAGAGTACTTGCGGATCGTGAAGGAAAGCTCGGGCTACCGCTAAACGCTGACGCATTCCACGACTGAATTCGCGGACTAGTCCGGTCGCTACACGCTCCAATCCTACGCGTTCTAGCCATTGCATGACGGCGCGGTCCCGATCCTTGACGTCGTAGAGGCGCGCGAAGAGACGAAGATTTTCGACCGCAGACAGTTCTTCGTAGATACCTATGCCATGACCTAAAACGCCGATGAGTTGGCGGGTGGAGGCGGACCGGACATCGTTGCCCGCGATGGAGACTGTGCCTTTGGCTGCACGCGATAAGCCGGCGACGATGCGCAGCAGAGTTGTTTTTCCGGCGCCGTTGCGGCCTAGTAATGCAGTGCAGGAGCCAGGCTCGATGTTGAGCGTGATGTCCCGAAGCGCCGCATAATCACCGTAGAATTTCCATACGCGTTCTACGGCGATCGCGGACACTCAGCGCTTGCTCCCGCGGGCGGCAGGAGCTTCTTTGCGGAAGAGCAGAATCAAGCCTACCGTCAACATGGAAAACGCAAAGGCAAGGACCCATGTCAGACGATCGTAGATCAGTGGACGGCGAACATCAATTCCGGGGCCGGTATCGTCCGACTGGCCTGCCTCGGGGCTTGCCGATGCGCGAAGGGTCCCGGAGCCACTGACTGTGAGCGAGTACTCGCTACCGCCCTTGAGTGTGTAGGCCGTGGCGGAAGTTCCGGGAATGGGTCCCGCTTCATCGAAGGGGCCTTCCAGCTTGACACCGGACGGCGCGACGAACCGGATGGGCCCGCCGCCGTGCAGGATCTTGCCTTCGAACTTTGCCTGCCCGCCGGTCATCGGCATCATGTAGCTGACGTCGACATTGGTCTCGCCGGGCTTGATGGGATAGCGGACAACGTAGGTATTCGGCTGTGATGCTTTCTCAGCCGGCCGCGTGATAGGCATGCCCTGCGGGGCCTGGATGCGGACCTGAATTTGGCCAGAGACGCCTGCGGGAACGTAAAACTTCACAGTTCCCGCGGGATCCTGAAGGGTGATGTTGCCGGTGTTCGTGTAGACGAGGCGTTCGCTGACAACCATCTCCGTGCCGGTCGGCTCGAGGAGAAACATGTCCTGGGTGACGACGGCTTCCTTCACTTTGTTCGAGACGTCGAAGACATCGAGAGTGAGCGCGCCCGCGGCTGTTCCGGGCGGAACCATGCGGTTGTAGTTCACACCTTGATGTTGACCTTGGAGCAGGTGTGGAGCGGCAGATTGGAGATCGACGGGAAAGGTGAATTTGCCGTCCGGGCCGGAGGTGGTTGTACCGAGATTCTTCATCCCGGAGCCGAGCTCAACCAGCGTAACCGCGACGCCAGCTTGGGGCTTGCCGGTGGTTTGATTCGTAACTGCGCCTTCGACGGCGGCGAAGGCGAGGGCGCAGCCGAAGAGCACGCAAAGAAGAGATTTCATGCAGAGGCCACCATCGATTTTCCGCATTCGCCACAGAATTTTAGCGGTTTTTCGAATTTTGCATTGCAATGCGGACAGATGCGGCTGGGTTCGGCCAGCTTTGGCGCCTTCGGAGATGGAGAATTGTCGAGCTGGGCAAGAACGACGGCCAGCTCGGCCTGCATGTCTTTTTTGGTTCGCTGGTAGTCGTCGTCTGAGAGCTTGCCGACGCGGTACTCGAATTGAAGATCCCGCAAATTTTCGTAGATCGCGGCCTTTCGATCTTCGAGATGCTGGAGCGGATTCACCGGAGCTGGATCCGGGAGGTCT
>DASQLD010000423.1:0-14040 GCA_035630195.1 Bryobacteraceae bacterium | reverse complement strand
AGGCGAAGCGCTTCTATCAGGAATGCGAAGGCGAGGTCATTTACAAATCGCTGAGCGGCGTGCGTTCCATCGTGAGGCGGGTGAGACAGGAGCAGTTCGCACGCTTGTCGCTACTGCGCCACGGTCCGGCCCAGTTTCAGGCTTTCATCCCCGGTGACAACGTGCGTGTACATACGGTTGGCGATCAGTTGTTCGCCACACACATTCGCTCGGAAGCAGTTGATTATCGCTATGCGAGCCAGGATGGGCACGCGGTTCATATGGAGCCCACAGAGCTGCCGGCCAGCGTTGCGGCTGCTTGTCTAGGGCTTGCCCGTCAGCTCGATTTATTACTAACCGGTATCGACCTCAAAGTAACACCAAATGGCGAGTATTACTGCTTCGAGGTGAATCCGGCTCCTGGCTTTCTATATTACGAACAAAATAGCCGTCAACCGATCAGCACGGCGCTCGCCGACTTGCTGTATGGCGGTATGTCGCCGGACAAACAATGGCGGCAAGGAGCAGCCCACGCATGAAGCTACGAGAACTTTTCCGGCGCCAAGGCTGAGCGCCAAACGAAACAACCGATCGCATATCAAAAAGGAGATATCATGGCCGATTCTAAGAAAGAATCCCAGAGCTACGAAGAACAGAAGGAACCGTATGTTTCTCAGGAGGACCGTCCGGAAGTAAAGCTAAAGCCCGATACGCCGATGAGCGAGTTGCGCGTGCGTGATCTGGTACACATTCTGGGTTTCGCGATTGCGAAGCCCGGCATCAGCAAGTCCGAGGCAGAGACGTCGCCCCCCTCACTCTGGAATCCTTGGTTAAAGACGGGTCTAAGCAAATCGGAAGCCGATGGCCCAGCCGTTGGAATTAAGTATTTCAAGGAGGTGAAGTACGAGAAGTGGGAGATTGACGAGCGGCATCATTGGCCGAAAGTCTTCCCGGAGCCCGATCCAAGAGTGGAACACGTGATTCATGTGTTGGCAGGACTGACCTCGCAAGTCAGTCAACTTGCGGATCAGGTGGCGGCACTCCAAAAACAACTTCCTCGTTGAGGAGATGCGAAAACGGAGCCATTGAATCTGGCGGTTCGTTTCCCGCCAGATTCATTCTTCGAGAGCCGCCGCCAAACCAAGTACGACCTCATCCCCGTTCGCCCTTCCGACGATCTGCATCCCCATCGGTAAGCCTTCCTTCGAACGACCACACGGAATTGAAATCGTCGGATAGCCCAGCAGGTTGATTCCCCGGCAGGTGCGCGTGGTTAACAAACGTGTGTCATGTTCCTCGCCATCTACTACGATCTTCTGCTGACCAATCAGAGGAGCCACAGTCGGCGTCGTGGGCAGCGCGAGCACATCGATTGTCTCGAACAGCTTTGCCCAAGCCATGCGCAGACGATTGGCCTCTGCCATTGCCGCAACGTAGTCGCTGGCCGGCATCGCGGCGCCATTTTCGAGCAGTGTGAGAACATCAGTTCCAAACTGGTCCCTCCGATGCAAATGCGACAGCATCGTCGTGGCCGCTTCGAATAACAGAACCGAACGCGCCGTAGCGGTAAGCTCCTCCGGCTCCGGGACGCGCACAGGCACAATATGTGCGCCCATGGTTTCAGCGCGGCCGACAGCCGCCTCTACTGCGGCCCGCACTTCAGGCTGAGCGCCATCGAAGAAATAGTTCTGCGGTAATCCGATTCGGACCGCCGCATTCAGTCTTAAGGTCACGGCTTCATTCGCCATCGCATTGAGCAACAGTGTTACGTCCTCGACCGACCGTGCAAATGGACCCATGTGATCGAGCGTCGCTCCTAACGGAAAGCAACCCTGAGAACTCACACGGCCGTATGTTGCTTTGAAGCCAACTACTCCACAAAACGACGCCGGAATCCGAATCGATCCGCCAGTGTCGCTGCCTGTCGCACCGAAAAGAATTCCCGCAGCCACCGCGGCCCCGGACCCGCCGCTCGATCCACCTGGAATGCGATCGCGATCGTGGGGGTTACGCACAGCCCCGTAATGTGGGTTCGTCGAAGTAATGCCATAGGCGTTCTCATGTTGATTTAGCTTTCCCAGGGATACTGCTCCAGCCACGCGGAGTTTCTCAACGACTGGCGCGTCGTGGTCCGGCACGAAATCAGCAAAGACCTTTGTTCCGTTCGTAGTGCGTATGCCTGCTGTATAGAACAGGTCCTTATGTGCAATCGGGATTCCGTGCAACGGACCCCGATCACGTCCTGCAGCGAGTTCCATGTCGAGTTCACGCGCTTCTTTTAGAGCTTTATCGGCAGTCAGTGTGATGAAGCAGTTCAAGTCCCTGTGCTTCTCTTCTTCTCGGATCGCTTCATTCAACAGTTCTTCACACGATACTTGTCGTGCACGTAACGCTTCGCCGGCTTGGCGGATTGTCCTCATGGAGCGATTATCTACCGGCATGCTACCGTCAAAGCGATGTCTACCAATGAGCGGTTTCCCTGCCAAATGGAGGCTGAAAAACACTCGGCTTCGCGGCGGCAAGTCAACGTCAAGCGTGTCGACGATTGCGCCACTCTCCACGACGTCTTCCTGCACTGTTTACCGGCCTTCGGAGGCGCATATTTGCGCCGGATCTATACCATCCTTGATCGTGCGATCGGCATGGGTTGTCCGATGACAGTTTCCGTCGCAGGACCTGTTACGGTTTCGGGTCAGCATCTGGCCTGGCTGATACCGATGATCGAAGCCGGTTGGGTGGCGTACATCAGCACGACGGATGCAGTCTGCTATCACGATGGGCACCGAAGCCTCGACGCTCACAAGCACGGACCGATTCATGAGGTCCCGATATTCGCTGATGATGCGGCGCTCCGGGAAGAGCGAACGATCCGAGTCACCGACATGGCGTTCGATGAGGACGTGCTTCTCGATCAGGACCGATTCCTTTCGGCGGTCCTTACACGCCCCGAATTTCAGAAGAAGATGACCGGGACGGAAATGCGTTATCTTCTGGGCGGCTATTATGACGCGCAGGAGCAGCAGAATGGCGTGCCGTCCGGACTTCTGTCCACGTGTCACCGGATGGCTATCCCCGTATTTGTCGGGGCCCCGGCAGACGGCAGTGTCTTCCTGAATTCGATGAAACTCTGGGCAATGGAGCGGGCGGGCATCGGTCAGCGGCACGCATTCGAGCTCGATATGCACGCCGAAGTGTTCGAAGCATGCGCCTATCATCGCTGGGGATTGTTCGAAAGCCCCGCAAAATCTTTGGCGACATTGATCCTTGGCGGAGGCGTTCCTAAGAACTACAATCTCCAGCCTGAGCCAGCGCTTGGACAAGTACTTGGGATTGCGGATGTTCGCGGCTATCAGTTTGACGTTCAAATTGTCACGGCGCCGGTAACCGACGGATCTCTTTCGTCTTGTCCTCCAGCAGAAGCAGTGACGTGGGGAAAGGTCGATAAGGACACGTATCTGAAGACCACGGAAAGCATGCAAGGTGACTATTCGAGCCTGATGCCGTTTGTCGTCAAAGCGCTGCTCGAGAATAGGGCGCGTTACGAGAGCGGTCTTCAAGACGATGACAAGAAGGCCGGCTATCTTCGGTCACGAAGCGGATATCGTTTATTCGAAGCGCGGGATCAGTTGATCGAACGCCTCACCACCGACGTACGCCACAACAAAGATTGGCTCCTCGATACCATAAACTATCCGCTAGCGAAGGGCTAACGTCGATGCAGCCGCTGACCCAACTCAGCGAAGAAGATCTGATGTTCCGGAACTCTGTCCGGGCTTTCTCCCGTACGGAGATCTTGCCACACGTGCGTGAGATGGATGCGCGTAGCGAGTTCCGCAAGGACATATTGGACAAGCTATTCAGTCTCGGGCTCATGGGCATCGAGATACCCGAAGAATTCGGTGGCCAGGGCGGAACGTTCTTTCAATCGGTGCTTGCGGTGGAAGAAATCGCGGCAGTCGATCCCGCGGCCTCAGTGATCGTGGATGTTCAGAATACGCTCGTGGTCAATGCCCTGATGCGCTGGGGTAGCGACGAGCAGAAGCGCGAGTACCTGCCGCGGCTCGCCAGAGACGCCGTCGGCGCGTATGCGCTTTCGGAAGCGGCCTCAGGCTCCGACGCTTTTGCTTTGCAAACGCGTGCGGTAGAAGCGGACGGACAGTTCACGCTTACAGGACGTAAGCTGTGGATCACGAACGCGGCCGAGGCGGGCATTTTTCTTATTTTTGCCACAGTTGACCCGCTCGCGGGCTATAGGGGCATTACATGCTTTATCGTCGATCGTGACACTCCCGGCTTCGAGATTGGACACAAGGAAGATAAACTTGGCATCCGCGCGTCCTCGACCTGTGAGCTGATTCTCGAAGACTGCCGCATTCCCGCTTCAAGAGTTCTAGGAGAAGTGGGAAAAGGGTATAAGGTGGCAATCGAAACCCTGAATGAAGGACGAATTGGCATCGGCGGGCAAATGCTCGGTCTCGCCCAGGGCGCTTTCGATCATGCAGTCACCTACGCCCGCGAACGCAAGCAATTCGGGAAGACGATCGCCGAGTTTCAGGGAATGCAGTTTCAAATTGCTGAGATGGCCGTTGACATCGAGGCGGCTCGACTGCTGGTCTACAACGCCGCTCATCTGCGAGACAACGGACGGCCATTCGTTACAGAGGCCTCCATGGCGAAGTACTTCGCATCTGAAATGGCGGAGAGGGTTGCGTCACGAGCGGTCGAAATATTTGGCGGCGCCGGGTTCACGAAGGACTATCCTGTGGAGAAGCTCTACCGCGACGCGAAAATTGGTCGCATCTATGAGGGCACGAACAATATGCAGCGGGTTCTGATCGCCCGCCGCTTTTTGGAGGGAAATAGTTGATTTTGAAACTCCTTCCTTTGCAAACTCGTCTGTAGAGAAAGAAGGCTAAGTATGCGTGTACGTGTCTACACCGCTTTATCACTGTTGCTGACCGCCACTTTGGCGTCTGGGAACACGGTGAAATCGGATCCTGCGCCCGAGGAAATCGAAAAGATCATTCGAACGTTTGCGGCGAACGAATCGTCGTTCGCAAAGGCGCGCGAGGTGTATACGTACCGTCAGACCGCCAAAATCCAGGAGTTCGACGAGACCGGCATCCCTGGCGGCAAGTGGGAAATCGTCTCGGATATCATCTTCGAACGGAACGGCCGCCGTACGGAAAAGGTGGCCCGCGCTCCAATGGCGACCCTCCAGAGGATTTCGCTCTCTCCTGAAGATGAACAGGACTTACGTAACGTTCTTCCCTTTGTACTTACAACAGAAGATATAGACGGATATCACGTGCGATACCTTGGTCGCCAGAATGCCGATGAGGTCCCGAGCTATGTGTTCGCGGTAAAGCCCAAGAAGATGGAGCCCGGAAAACGGTATTTTGTCGGACAGATCTGGGTAGACGACCGAGATTTAATGATCGTGAAAAGCTACGGACGTTCGACAGGCATCATCAAGAAGGGTACTGACCAAGCCTTTCCGAAGTTCGAGACGTATCGCGAGCAAATCGACGGAAAGTATTGGTTCCCGACCTTCACGATCGCGAATAGCACGCTTCACTTTAAGGAAACCGGCGACGTCCGCATTAAGCTGACCGTTCGCTACGACGACTATAAACGATTTAAAGCCGACACAACGATTACTTTCGGCGGCGAAGTGACGCCTGAGACGCCAGCGCCAAAACCTGCGCCGGCGAAATAGGCCCAAATAGGTGGGGAGCTATTCGTCCTAGTACCGTCCCTACTTTTGTCCGTCAGGCGATACTCACCTTCTACTAAGCACTCCGCCCGATTGGGGGCAAGACTGAAACTCAGTAGAATGCAGAGCAGAGGCAAGGTACATGCGGATGACAAAGGCTCAGAAGATTCAATACTCGGAAGACGAAGCGGCGAACCTGCTAGGAGTTAGCGTCGATCAGCTTCGTTCTCTTGTGCGCGACCATATCGTGAAGGATGCCAGTGCGCCCGTCGATACACCCGTCTCCATCTATCACCCTTCAGACTTGGTCGTGCTTCGCCTCCTTACAGGCATGTCGCAAAGTTAACCTGCTGGCATGTAGCTTCCTTCTCCTCCTTCCACCCACTTTTGCCGTTCGAGTGGCATACAATAGGCCTTCCACACCAATACTGGAGGCACAATGGCGAAACTCGGATTTCTTGGATTGGGCATCATGGGCTACCCCATGGCCCGCAACCTTCTACAGGCAGGACATGATGTCGGTTTGTGGTCGCACACAGCCGCCAAGGCGAAGCAATTAGCCGAGGCTGCCGGCGGGCGATTCTGCTCGACGCCCGCCGAGGCCGCAAAAGACGCGGAATGCATATTCCTGTGCGTTGGCGACGGGGAAATGTCCGAGGAGCTCATCCTTGGAGCCGATGGAGTGTCAAAAGGCGCCAAGCAGGGCGCTGTGATCGCCGATGCCAGCACGGTTTCTCCGTCTTCCAGCCGAAAGATCGGTGAAAAGCTCGCTTCAATGGGATTCCATTTCCTGGATGCGCCATGCACGGGCTCAAAGCCCGGCGCCGAGGGCGGCAATCTCACTTTCATGATCGGCGGCGACCAGCAGGTTTTCGAGCGCGTTCGGCCCTATTTCGAGCCCATGGGTAAGAAGCTATACTACTGCGGCGGATCTGGCATGGGTCTAAATGCGAAACTAACCCAAAACTTGATTCTCTCTAACATATTGCAAGCATTCAACGAAGGTATGGTCCTGGCATCCAAGGCGGGCGTCGATCCAGACTTGATGCTCGATATTCTGGACAACAGTGCGGCCAAATCCGGATTGATATCGTTCAAGGCTCCTTACGTCCTTCGCCGCGATTTCTCTACAAATTTCAGCGTGAAGTGGATGCATAAAGACATTGGGTTGATGTTGGAATCGGCAAACGAGCTCCAAGTACCTCTTCCATTAACGGGATTGACGCAACAGATGTTCCGGGCAGCTATTGCCAAGGGGTATGGTGAGGAGGATATCTGCAGCACAATCAAGGTTTTAGAGGAGATCTCAGGGGTCGAGGTCAGAAAGAGATAACGGTAAGTATACAGATTTCTGTTGCAATCCAGAATTCCATATATTAATATTGGAATCAAGCCGGGGAGGCAACTCCCACCAAAGCGAGACTAACCTCATAGAAAAGACCCCTGAAGCAACCCTCCCCGGCGCCCGTAAGGGTCTGGTCTTTTCGCAAACTCAAAGCAATCGAATCATTCTCCACCCAAGTACGTGATCGTTGTTCTCGCCGAACTGGTTGCCTTTTGACTGTCGGTGACGATGAGCTCCACTCCATAATCGCCATAACCCTCGCCAAATTGCATTCGGATCTTCGAAGGCTCGCCCGGAACTGGACTAATAGCCGCCGCACGCCCTATCGATTTCCATTCATAGGTTAAGCCAGAGCCGATGGAGCTGCCGCCGTCCAGAATGATCTCAGGGACCGAGGTAGTCGTCTGTCCCCCCGTGATCTGAGCAAGAAGCATTGGCGCGACTTCCGCGATCCGGTAAATCGTCGTCGATCCGCTAACCTCGTTCGCCACCACAAGTAGCGGCTGAGTTGTCGGGCTGGCAGCGGCAGGAATGAATAGGAGACCTTCGGGACCATGGTCACCGCCGGTTCCGGCGGCAGCGTTACCGCCTTCTATCCGAGCCCACTCATAGGTGACGTATCGCGGCGTAGTGGCATCGGTCACGTCGAAGACGACGACCCCACCCATACGCTCAGGGCGACAAATGTGTACTGACGCCCGTTTAGCTCTCCTACGATCACGGTCTCGGGCTCAGGTCCTTTATTGTCGCTTCGCGTATCGAGCCCACCTACTGCGTCTGAATTGAACTCCTTCGGGAAGGCCTTCGCAGCGATTTGCTCTAGCTGATCGCCGCTATCAAACACAAGGGCGCCCTCAGGAGTCCAGATTGAGAAGGATCGCGCTCCCGGAACGAATAGCTTGTCGAAATCTCCATCGCCGTCATAAATCGGCATTGACGGCACTGACAGTCAACCGACCCAGCTGCTCCGGCTTCTGAAGATCGGCGGCGTTGGGAAATTGTCCTGCGTCGAGTTGGACAGCGCTGACACGCCGCTCTTCTCCAAACGCTGTGTACTCCCGTGTGTCGCCTTCATTCGCTGTGATCAGGTAGGATCGTCCATTCGACCGGAAGCTCGCGATTGCATCCGGCATGTAGAGGCCGAGCACGGGCCAATTCCGGATATCGATCTTGCTGTCACGGTCGCTGGCGTCTAGCCCATTTCCAGGTGCGCTGTGGTCCTTAAATCCAAGCGGCATCAAACGTGTGAACTCACCGCCTTTGATATCTAATACGGCAATCGCATTGTTCTCTTGAAGCGTTACGTACGCCGTCCCGCTATCAGCGGATACCGCGATATATTCTGGCTCGAAATCCTGGGCAGGTGTGGCTCTCGGGCCGAATACACGAATACCGGGCGGCAACGGTGTCCCGTTATACTTCTTGAATTCGGCTGTCCGTACATCGGATTGCTGGAGCGCGTCCGTACCTTTCGAAATATCTATGATGCTGACGCTCCCTTCCGGGTCGGTTGCGTAATTGGGGCTCGGCTCGGCTTCGTTGGCGACCAGGACCTTGGAACCATCGGGAGTAAACGTGAGCATATCGGGAACGGCTCCGACGGTTACGCCCGTCATAATACGGCCATTAGCATCCATGAACAGGACCGATCCCGGCTGCTGCCGATTGGCGGCCTCTACCGCGACAGCAACCAGGCCATTACGAGCTGCCACGCTGTTCGCGGAAGCTCCGTACCTCTCACGAATGCGAACACGATTAAACAAGGTGGGTTTGGTGGGGTCGGCGATGTCGAGAATATCGATGGTCGCGGCGTCTCCGTTTACTACAAACAGTCTTCGCGTGCGAGCATCGTATGCGGCGATCTCGGCAGCTCCGCGATTGAAAACATTTGTGGCATAGCTTCCTAGTTTTTCTAGCTTTATATCCTGCGCGGTCGCGCAAATGCATGCCGCGAGAGCAGCAAGTGCAAATTGTCTCAAGATCCTCTCCTGTGTTGTGGGTGTGAAAGCCGGAACACCAGAGTTTATCAGCCGATTATGACGGTCAAGTAAAGAATTGGCTACAGGGGAATGTTGCCATGCTTCTTTTTTGGCATCGTGTCGACTTTCGTTTCGAGCATCCGTAGAGCTTTGATGACTTTTGGGCGCGTTTCATGAGGCTCGATGACATCATCGATGAAACCTCGTTCAGCGGCGATGAAAGGACTTGCGAACCGATCTCGATACTCTTCGATCTTTACTTCCCGGCCCGCGGCTCCCTCGCCCTGCAATTCTCGGCGGTAGATGATATTCACGGCGCCTTCGGCACCCATCACGGCGATCTCAGCGGTGGGATACGCAAAGTTAATGTCTGTCCTCAAGTGCTTTGACCCCATCACGCAATACGCTCCGCCATAGGCCTTACGGGTGATGATCGTGATCTTTGGCACGGTCGCTTCGGCGTAGGCGTAAAGCAACTTGGCGCCGTGACGAATGATGCCTCCAAACTCCTGTTCGGCGCCCGGGAGAAATCCCGGGACATCTTCGAGGGTTAAAATTGGAATGTTAAAGGCGTCGCAGAAACGAACGAAGCGAGCCGCTTTCGTCGAAGAATCGATATCTAAACATCCGGCGAGAACGGCGGGTTGATTTGCGACTATACCCACGGAGGCACCGCCCATTCTCGCGAATCCGATGACGATGTTCTTGGCAAAGTGCTCCTGCACCTCGAAGAAGACTTGGCGATCGACAATACGGTGGATGATATCCCGGCTGTCGTACGGAGCTTGGGCGTGCGCCGGAACAATACTGTCGAGCTCGCGGTCCTGACGATCGATTGGATCGTCACAAACCTCGCGAGGCGGGTCTTCCTGATTATTCTGAGGAAGGTACGTCAGCAGTTCACGAATGCTGCGCAGACAATCCGCGTCATTGGGCGACAAAAAGTGTGCAACGCCGCTGACCGAATTGTGGGTCAGGGCGCCGCCTAATTCTTCTTTGCTGACGTCTTCGTGCGTAACGGTCTTAATTACATCTGGGCCGGTCACGAACATATGGCTGGTTCGGTCCACCATGAAAACGAAATCCGTCAGCGCCGGAGAATACACTGCGCCTCCCGCGCAAGGCCCCATTACTGCCGATATTTGTGGCACCACGCCGCTGCTCAGCGTGTTGCGCAAGAAAATGTCAGCATAACCCGCAAGGGATAAGACGCCCTCCTGGATTCGCGCGCCTCCAGAGTCGTTCAATCCGATCACCGGAGCGCCGGTCTTCAGAGCGAGGTCCATGAGCTTCACGATTTTGAGGGCATTCGACTCGGAAAGCGAACCTCCGAAGACCGTGAAATCCTGAGCGAAAACATACACCCCCCGGCCATGGACTAAGCCGTAGCCGGTAACGAAGCCGTCGCCATCGACAACCTGTTTATCCATGCCGAAATCCCGGCAACGATGGCGAACCAGTTTGTCGAGTTCTTCGAAAGAATCTTCATCGAGAAGCAGGTCAATACGTTCGCGCGCGCTCAGCTTTCCTTCGGCATGCTGACGTTGGCGCCGCTCTTCTCCGCCACCGTTCTCGGCATTGGCGTGCCTGCGCCGCAGTTCATCCAGTCGACTCTCAGACATTCGCTATGCGTTTTTTGAAAGAAAATCCCGCAACCATCGGGCGCTCGCTTCGAGATCTTCCCGCTCGCGCTGCGCCTGTTGCTCTTTGGGAACTGGTGGAGCAGGCGTGCGAGCGTCTCCTTTATCGACAAGCGCTACGAAACGACTGAACTCAGACGCAGGCACGTTACGATAGCCTTCCCAGAACTTCGGATCGAAGTATGGGAACTTACGAGCGCCTGTGACAATAATTTCGAGGGTGATAGCCTTCCCCGGACAGAGTTCAAGGAATCGCTTGACGTAAGAATCGATGCCAATGTTGCCTTCCCCCATTCGTACCCACTGAACCGCGGCGCCTTCCGGAATGCGCCACACTGCGGTATCGCGTACGTGACTTGTGAGTACGTACGGAGCGAGCGTCTCCAGTGTCAAATGCGGGCTCTCAAGCACCCATAAAGGGTTGCCGGAATCCAGGCAAACACCGACGAAGTCTTTCCCTGCGCCTTCTATCAAGGTCTTCAACTCGCGGCCTTGCATATCTCCGGCATGGTTTTCAATCGCGATCTTCAGCCCGGCATCGATGACTTTCGACCGGACGTTCTTCAGAACCTTAATCGTGTTCTCAATGTGACCCTCAATCGGGATAGGTCCAACGCGATCGTTCATTGTGCCCAGAAAGCACCTCACGATCGGCGACCCGATGAGCTTGGCCGCTGTCAACATTTTCTCGATTTGCTGTTCAGCTGTTCCCTGGGCGGCGTCGAATGCTTTAGACGATGGACAGATCGACCGCATCCCCAGTTCGAGTTCAATTCCCAACTTCTCGGCATGCGCACGGACTTTGCGAAGATTGTCGGGCTCCAAGCTGCCGATGAATCGTATCTCGGAAAAGTGTACGAGATTGCCGCCATGCTTCGCCGAATAATCCAAGTATTCAAACGGCGTGTAGTTTGAACTTCGGACGCTGAAGAGATCGATGCCGAGCTTCGCCTTCGGCTTCGCTTGTGCCGCAACAGATTGAGCCAGTGGTATCACACCTGCACCCGCAGCAAACGTTCTTCGGAGCATGAACGTATTATCTATCTCAGAGCGACAAGCTTTTCAGGTACGAGCGGAACGGCCCACCAAGATCGTAACGCTTCATTGCGAATTCTACCGTCGCCTTTAGGAATCCGAGCTTATCGCCCGCATCATAACGCGTGCCATCGAATTTAAAGCCATAGATGGGACGGTTACGTAGAAGGTGCCGTAGGCCATCGGTTAGCTGAATTTCTCCACCTGATCCTGGTTGTACAGCTTCAATTGATGGGAAAATCTCCGGCGTCAGAACATATCGACCGATGATCGCGAGATTCGAGGGAGCATCCGAGGGTTTCGGCTTCTCCACCATATTGCGGATTCTGTACAATCGATCCCGACTGCCATTGTGTGCGACCGGCTCAGCGTCGACAACGCCATAAGCCGAGATGTTCTCGTTCGGCACCTCCATCAACGCGAGCACGGACGCGCCGAAATACTCGTAGACATCGAGCAGTTGCCGCATACACGGGATGTCGGCATCAATCACGTCATCGGAGAGTACGACGGCGAAGGGCTCATGCCCGACAAGCTCCTTGGCACGTAACACGGCGTGGCCAAGACCAAGCGCCTCCTTTTGCCGTACGTAGGACACATCGATCATGTCTGAAATTCCGCGAACGGCGGCCAACATGTCCTTCTTCCCGCGCGATTCCAAAAGGTGTTCCAGTTCGAAGCTAACGTCAAAATGATCCTCAATCGATGACTTGCCGCGGCCAGTCACGATGATGATATTCTGCACGCCCGAGTGAATCACTTCCTCGACGCCGTACTGAATCAGGGGCTTGTCAACGAGGGGCAACATCTCCTTGGGCATCGCCTTCGTAGCTGGAAGAAAACGTGTGCCAAGACCTGCTGCAGGGAAGACTGCCTTACGAACCTTAGGTATCATTCGTTCAAATCCGATTGTAGACGTCCGTCACCAGTCGACGTTACATTCCAACGCTTAATGGACGTCGGGGGCACCCACCGGCATCGTTGGATGATCGAAACGTACAGTTGCAGCATTATAGTCACAACAATAACGCGCCACGACGTCTTGCTGTGACCACTGGCTAAAAAACAGGCCTGCCAGTGGTGACGCGGCAGGCCTGCATTCCAAGGAAAAGGCGATCTAAAATACGTACTTCAATCCGAACTGGAGATTGCGCATATTTGTACGCGTGCTTGTAATCACGCCGAAGTTAGAAGCAGGCGCGGACGATCCGGCGATGGAAGTACCGCTGTTCACGTTGCCATCAGGATTTCCCCAGATCGGATGATTCGGGAAGTTGAAGGCTTCAAACCGGAACTGCAGACGGTGCCGTTCTGTGAAGTTGAAATCCTTCAGCATCGAGAAATCCCACGAAAAGAGACCTGGCGTGGTCCCCGAGTTGCGCCCGAGATTGCCGTGGAAACCGTCGGCCACCTTCGTGTAGCCTGCTGGGTTGAACCATTTGGAGGGAGTCGGGGTCCAGCTCTCATTCGGATCGACACCCGAGGCGTTCGGACGGTCGAAGGTGTGTCCGGTATTAGACGGGTCTCCGCTCTGCGAGATATTGAACGGATATCCGGACTGCACTGTGATTATCGATCCGAGTTGCCAACCGCCTACTAGGGTATTCAGAACGCCGTTCTGAATATCGAGGCCCTTACCTTTTCCAACAGGCAGCTCATAGAGAGCTGAGGTGACAAATCGATGACCAATATCGAATGCTGAGCGCGCGCGCTCGCACTGCCGGCAGTAGCTATTCATTGGGAACAAGGTGTCATTCCCCTGATTGCGGATGGACGACGCCGTGTCGATTGACCTCGACCACGTGTAACTAGCGAGGTATGTAAGGCCATTCGAATAGCGCTTTGTCAGCTTTGTGCCAAGAGCGTTGTAATTCGCTTTGCCGCCATTATCGACGAGTTGGATGATCCCGAAATTCGGGAATGGCGAACGCTGAGCCACCGACAATCCCGAGGATCGCGGGGCAGCCAGCGCTTCGTTGGCGGAACGGAGAGCCTCGAGTCGACGGCTGACGCTGCCGAGATATCCAATTTCAAAAAGAGTGTTGCCAGCGAGCTCCCTTTGGACGTTGAACATGTACTGCAACGCGTAAGGAGTGCGCCTATCGTAGGGATTCGCAAAGGTATACGGCCGAGGAGGCAGATTTGCACTCTGCGGAACAGCGTTGTTCCAATTCAAAAATTTATTGTCGGAGTTATCGCGTCCGCGACCAGCGAGATTTCGCGCCATATCGAACCGGGGATTCCCAGTATCTTGCGAATAGAACATTCCGCCACCCGTACGGATAACCCATTTGTCGGTCGGAGACCAGGTGAGGCCGACGCGAGGAGCCCAGTCATTGTTGTCTC
>DASQLD010000422.1:0-7510 GCA_035630195.1 Bryobacteraceae bacterium | reverse complement strand
AGAACGAGTCGGTGAAGGATTGCCGGAAATTGAACGAGCTGAGGTAATTCACGTCCGCACGAGCAATCCATCCGTTCTTCAAATCTGACCTGCCGTCAAAGGTCATCAGATAGCCGCTTGCAGGAGGCAGTCGGACGCCATCGACTAATTGCCCTTTATCCTTGATGCCATAGAAGAGGAAGTTGAAGTCGGTCGTAGGGTTCGGTTTGCCGCGAAAATCGACATGGTGGACAAGCCCGCGCTCTGTGAAGTATTGTCCACGATAGGTTGCGTCGTAAGAGCGATTAATAGCCCAATAATAGGCTCCCGCGAACATCGTGCCGCGCGTCGACGAGAGGCCGATTTGTGGAGTGAGAAAGCCGCTCTTGCGAGGCGCGCGTTCGAGCGATTTATAAAACACGGGTGTGTAGAATATCGGAATTCCTCGAACAAAGAAGGTGCTCTTTTTTGCGATGGCTCGTTGACCGGGAATGATATCGAACGCATTTCCACGCAGACGCCACCATGGTTTCGGTAATTTACAGTTTGTGACGAATCCTTCGTGAAGAATGTAGCGGTCTTTCAGGCGCTCAGCCCATTTGCCCTCGAAGGAAAAGGGGTTGTTAGTCGTGAGAATGCCGGGCGCGGCTTCGATCTTCGCGGGCGCCGACCCGCGCACGTTGTAGTACTTTCCAGTCTCTTCCTTCAGGTCGTATTCGACTTTATCGGCTTCGATGTGCTCGCCACCGGCGAAGTGATCGAACCGCACATTACCGCGAGCTTCGGCATATCCCTTTTCGGCGTCGTAGTCGATCTCGTCGGCCTTGAGGATCATCTCCGTGGTCTCGACAACCGCAGCGCCGCGCAGTTTGTGGAATGCGCCTTCAGATTCCTGAGTCGCCGCCTTCACGAAGACTTCGTCTGGCGCCGGTCCACCCGCAGGTCGGGCCGGCGACACACTCACTTGGCAAAGAACAGGCGAAGACAGGAGCAAAGCAACAAAAAGTCCGTGACATTTCCACGTGAAAATGTTATGAAGAGGCTGGAGAACTATAGCTTGCTTTGATGGCGGTCGCTTCAATGGTTGACCGTAGCATGAGCGTGGAGGTAGCCGCAACATCGTGGACGCAAGATCGGGGAGACAACAAATGACTTGTCAGTACTGCCGGGCACAAAACGATATCGACGCGCATCGTTGCAATCGGTGTGGACGGCGAACGATGGATCGCATTCCTGTCCAGATGACGGCTGCCGTTCCCGATCTGGAATCCGTGGCGATGCCCGTCCCCGCTCCGACGCCTCTTCGACCGCAACTAGTCACTGAACCTCCGCCGAAGCGGCCTGCGCAAATCGGCTCGCCGACGTATCAGGCAAATTTGTTCGGGCCAATTGAAGCTCAGCGTCCAAGGGCGGAGACACTCGCGCCCGCGAAGAAGTCCTCCTCTCGACCTCGGCGGGATTACTCGCGCCAGCAGTCGTTGGATTTCCAGGAAACGCGCACGCTCAGGACATCGGTTGAAGCTTCTGTTTATTGCGGCGCGCCCGTTGCTGTGTCAACTCATCGCGCCATGGCGGCTGCGGTGGACACCGTGCTAGCGATCGCGGCTCTGGCTGTCTTTGTCGCGACCCTTCGGATTGCCGGCGCGGAAATCATATTCACCAAGCAGACCCTTCCGATCTATGGAGTGGCGGCTGCTGTCATCATGCTCTTCTACCGAGTGCTGTTTTGTATTGCCAATCGCGACACGCCGGGCATCGAATGGACAGGGCTACAGGTGCTTGACTTCGATGGCCGTAGTCCTTCACGGCGCCAGCGCTGGCTCCGACTGTTGGGCGGATTTGTCGGCTCCATTGCGGCTGGAATCGGTCTTATCTGGGCGATCTTCGACGAAGAACGCCTGACCTGGCACGATTACATGTCAAAGACATTTCCCACGCCTCGCTTCCTCTAACGTTCTCGTCACATCGAGTGTGATCGTATGATGTCTAGGTGAGCATCCACCTAGACGAGAAAAATCTTCTTGCTTCCCGAGTCGGCAAGCTGCACGGCGTCACAGGCGAGGAGATTAATGGCGCGACTCCGGCTGCGCTTGAGGCTCTGAGCAGCTTCAAACGCTCAAGTGAACAGGGGCACTACGGTTTTCCGCAGTTGCCTCTACAGACATCGACGATCCGATCGATCAGCGATTACGCAAAGAAGTTGCGTGGCAGCTTCGATACAGTCTGTGTCGTGGGAATCGGGGGAAGCGCTCTCGGCGCCTGGGCTCTGGACTGCGCGATGCACGGACCTCATCCCATCCAGGCAAAGACGCATCCGCGGCTGGTGGTTCTAGACAACGTGGATCCATTCTTCACCGATGCAGCTTTGGCATCAATGAACCCGAAGAAAACGCACGTTGTGGTGATCGCGAAATCGGGTTCGACGGCTGAGACGATCGCGACGTTTCTTATCGTCCAAGACTGGCTCACATCCAAGCTCGGAAAGAAGGCAGCGCAGCACATCTCGGTTGTTACTTCAGAAGGCCGTGGCGATCTGAAAAAGCTTGCGACGCAAGAGAAGTACATGACGTTCCACCTGCCGGAGAACGTCGGCGGTCGATTCAGCGTTTTATCCGCCGTTGGTTTGCTCCCGGCAGCACTGATCGACATCGATATCCGCAAAGTAGCGAAAGGTGCTGCCGCAATGACAGATCAGTCATGGCAGCCGAACCTTCAACAGAACGTCGCGTTGCGATTGGCCTTGTTGCACTATCTGATCCTGGCCAAGCGCAACAAAGCAATTCAGGTGGCGTTTCCTTATTCGAACCAACTTTGGGGAACGGCGTTTTGGTTCCGACAGCTATGGGCGGAATCGCTTGGCAAGGCGAACAATCGCAAAGGTGAGTTGATCAACGTCGGTCAGACACCGATTGCAGCATTAGGCACGACTGACCAGCACTCGCAGGTTCAGTTGTACATGGAAGGTCCGAACGACAAGGTCTTCACTTTCTGGGCCGTAAAGAAGTTCACGAGTCAAGGCAAAATACCCAAGACAAAGACAGGCTTTGAAAGCTTTGATTACCTGACCGGCCAGTCCCTGGCAAAACTTATCGACGCCGAGCAGCGCTCCACGGCGGCTGCGCTGACGGAGAACAATCGCCCGAACTGCACTGTTACGCTCGATCGCATCGATGAGGAGCACATTGGGGCGTTCCTGCAGATGATGGAGTTCGAAACTGCTTTCATGGGCGAACTTCTGAATATTGACGCATTTGACCAGGAGGGTGTCGAACTCGGCAAGAAGTTCACATTCGGTCTGATGGGTCGAGCAGGCTACGACGAATTTCGGGCGCGTGTCGGATCATAGAGGCACGTTCACCTTACAATTCCGGAGACATCGATCAAGTACATCTGTCTACCGTTCTTTCCGTGCGGTGAATCGATGATGATCTTCTTCCCATCGGGACTGACCCGTGGCGTTGTGTCGCACCGCCAGAAGCCGGTGTACTCGGGCGGCGAGTAGAAGCTGCCGAGGGCATGGCGGCTCTTCGTTGTGGTGTCGTACAAGTACGAATGCTGCAAGCGCTGCTCGTCGGGAGAGGTATCGCAGACCACCCAGCGGCCCTTGCGGAAGAAAGAAGGATGCCCGTTTTTGGGCATCGCCTGAGGAGCGAACAGTTCCACGGACGCATCGGGCTCATTCATCTGATAGAAAGCCGCGCCATGCGATGGATGATCCATCCACACGAGTAGGGTCTTTGAGTCCCTCCAGACATAGTGCGATGTCTTGCCATAGGGGTCGAGAACTCTAACATTCTTTCCGTCAGCGTCGGCGCTCAGCATGCGCGTAGCAAAGCCTTTGCCTTCCGCGTCCCCACGCCAGCGCTGGAAGAAAATGAACCGTTTGCCATCCGGCGCGAATAACAGATGATCAAAATAGTGCTTTGCATTCTTCGAGTATCCGTTCGGCCGCGGTATGGCTACCACGTCGGCGAGCGATAGAATTAACTCGTGTTTGCCGCTCTGCAGATCCATGCGCCAGATTCCGCTCTTCTCCGGCGCCAGCTCGCCGCTATAAGGATCGTCCAGTCCGACGTAGCCGGTCTCCGGCCGCATGGAGCCCGACCTCCGAAAGTCATTTACGATTCCCCATCTGGCATCCGGCGAGACACAGTAGATCGGCATCGGTAGTGTCCGTTTTTTCCCAGTCCGCACGTTCATGATGTGCGAGACTAACCGGTTATCGAGACGGTCGTTATAAATAACATCGGTCTTGGAGCCAGGGAGCCATTGCAGCATGCAGCCTTGGTGCCAACTCCACACATGACCTATGGCGAACTCGGTCCACCGGTCACCATCGTCGAGATCAACGATGCCTAGCCGTACATAATCGTCCGGTGTCGGCAGCCGGTGTTCGATGTTTCCTTTCATTCCGAGTGCGTAACGATTTGAGGGATCGAACTGAAGTTTGTCGTAGTAGCCGAACCAATGGAAGCCGGGACCTTTGGTAATCGGCCGCACGGGAGGTAGCGCGGCGCTCGATAGAGGCGCGGCCAGGAGAGACGAAATGAAGGCCCTGCGATGAAACATGCCCATCTATTATGACCGCTGGCATTAAGAGGCATAGGAAACTCTTAAGGCCCGCGAGACGTCTTGCTACAATTCGAGTGCCGCGTTGGCGGCCGACGGTTAAGGAGGATCGCATGGCCTCTGTGCCTGTCCCGCATGATCTGCCACGAACGCTCGGCGAGCTTCGCCGCAGCCGCTTCTCTCCCGAGCGCTACGCTCAACGAACAGTTAAGGATGAGATTCGAGATAACCTGATTTGCAGGCTGCAGCGTAAGGAGCCACTATTTCCGGGCGTGGTTGGCTTTGAGGAAACAGTTGCGCCGCAGGTTGTGAACGCGATTCTGTCGCGTCACAACTTTATTCTCCTTGGTCTTAGAGGTCAGGCAAAGACGAAATTGATTCGCCTTCTGACCACGTTACTGGATGAATATCTGCCTTTCGTCGAGGGATCGGAGATTCGCGACAACCCTTATCACCCCATAAGCAGATTCGCCAGAGAATTGTTGGCCGAAAAAGGGGACGCAACTCCCATTGACTTTTTGACACGGGATGAACGTTACGTCGAAAAACTGGCGACACCGGACGTTACGATTGCCGACATGATCGGCGATATCGATCCGATCAAGGCTGCCCGGCGAGGCCACAATATCAGCGACGAACTCACGATTCACTATGGTCTGCTTCCACGCGCAAATCGAGGGATCTTCGCGGTGAACGAACTTCCGGACCTCGCGGGGAAAATACAGGTGGGATTATTCAACATCATGCAGGAAGGCGACGTGCAGATCAAGGGATATCCCGTGCGGCTGCCTCTCGATCTGCTGCTTGTCTTCACCGCCAATCCTGAAGACTACACAGCGCGCGGTAAGATTATCACGCCATTAAAAGACCGCATTGGCAGTGAAATTCGAACACACTATCCGCTCACCGTGGAACATGGCATAGCGATTACAGAGCAGGAGTCATGGACCACTCGACGATCACCGGTTAAAGTCGACGTCCCTGACTTCCTCCGAGAAGTGATCGAGAACATTGCGTTTCTGGCGCGCGATGACAAGCGCATTGACAAGCGATCCGGGGTTTCCCAGCGGCTACCAATCACCGTTCTCGAAAACGTGACCTCGAACGCTGAGCGTCGGGCTTTGCGTTCGGGCGAGACGGATGCGAGCGCGCGTGTGCTCGATATCTACGCGGCCCTGCCATCCATTACCGGAAAGCTTGAACTCGAATATGAAGGTGAGCTCAAGGGCGGGGAAGCGATTGCTCGGGAGATCATCCGCGCTGCGATTGGCAAGATTTACAGCACGTATTTCGAAGGCGCGAATATGTCCCAGGTTATTCAGTGGTTCGATATGGGCGGATCCGTCCGCCTGGACGAGAATCTGCCTTCCGCGGACATTATCACTCAGCTGAACGGCATTCAGGGGTTGCTCGAAAAGGCGGGCCAGCTTGGCCTTGGAACGAATGAGAGTGACGCCGTGCGTGTTTCGGCGGCCGAATTTGTTTTAGAGGGGCTCTACGCCCATCGACGCATTGCTCGTAACGAAGAGCGGGAGTTCACCGCAGGCGAACGAAAACGGGAAGCATCGACGCCGGAGGAGGCGCGCAGGTCGCGGCGGCAATATCAGTGAAATGGATCAGCTATTCGCGCTACACAGGTGAGGACTTCGGCATCTCCGCTGAAGATCTCATGCGCGCTCTTTCCGACTTCTTCCTTCGGAGCGGCTTTGAATCGCAGTATATGCAATTCAACGAAATGGACCCAAATGCTCTCGAACGATTGAAGGAGGCGATCGAGCAGGCGCTGCGAAGCGGTGAATTATTCGACCCCGAACAAGCTGAGCAGATGGCGCAGCAACTTGAGAGCATGTCCGACCAGGAGTTTCAAAAACTGGTCGAACGTATGGTCCAGAAACTGGCTGACGAGAACTACATCAACACAGAACAGCCAGGACAGGAGGGTCGCAACGGCGAGCCAAAGAGCGTGAAGTTTGAGGTCACCGACAAGTCAGTCGATTTCCTGGGTTTCAAAACATTGAAAGACCTGATGGCCGGTCTCGGGCGGTCAAGCTTTGGCGCTCACGATACCCGGGAGATGTCGACGGGCGTTGAGACCAGCGGCTCATCGAAGCTCTATGAGTTCGGCGACACGTTGAACCTGGATGTTAGCGAAACATTGTTTTCAGCGTTGCGGCGTGAGGGTCTTGGATTGCCGCTCAACCTTGAGTACTCCGACCTCCATGTTCACCAATCTGAGTACCAGAGCTCGTGCGCAACGGTATTAATGCTCGACTGCAGCCACAGCATGATCCTCTACGGCGAGGATCGATTCACCCCGGCAAAGAAGGTCGCACTCGCCCTAGCGCACTTAATCCGGACGCAGTATCCCGGCGATAGCTTGCGCCTCGTGTTGTTTCATGATTCTGCCGAAGAACTCCGTCTGGGCGATCTTGCGCGAGCGCAAGTCGGGCCGTACTATACGAATACTTGCGATGGTCTTCGTCTTGCGCAGCGCCTGCTTGCGCAAGAGAAAAAGGACATGAAGCAGATTATCATGATCACGGATGGTAAGCCTTCCTGTCTCACGCTCGATGACGGCCGTGTCTATCGGAATGCTTTTGGACTTGACCCGTTAGTTATCAGCAAGACTTTAGAAGAAGTCGGTCGCTGCAAGAAGCAGGGGATTCTCATCAACACATTCATGTTGGCAAGCGACTACGGCTTGGTGCAATTCGTCCAAAAAGTCACCGAACTGTGCCGGGGAAAGGCATACTTCACGACACCGGTGAACCTCGGACAGTATTTGCTGATGGATTACATGAATCGCAAGACGCGCACAGTTCACTAATTTTGGTCCCTATCAAAACTGATAGCCCCTATCGTGGTTGATAGGAAATCTCCGTTTTTTTCAGTCATGAAAACCTAATCGTTACATAGGCTTAGCGTCTGGTACAGATCGTGCTTTATTGACGGACATCATGAA
>DASQLD010000421.1:0-2205 GCA_035630195.1 Bryobacteraceae bacterium | reverse complement strand
AGAGCCCGCTTACGCTCGATCCAGGCCACATCGCGAAGGACTCTGTAATCAACATTCCCGTATTCGTCTGAACGTCGAGTAAGCGCCACAACGTACCCTTCTCAGTGTGATCCGGGCATGCCGGATAGCCCGGAGCCGGCCTGATTCCACGGTATCGTTCGCGGATCAGGTCTTCAGGGCTCAAGCTTTCTTCCCTTCCATAGCCCCACTCGCCACGTACCTGCTTGTGCAGGCATTCGGCAAATGCCTCAGCCAGGCGGTCGGCAAGCGCTTCCGCCATGATGGCATTGTAATCGTCGTGATCAGCTCGGAAGCGTTCGCACAATTCCTTCAATCCAATACCTGCGGTGACAGCAAAGGCGCCGATGTGATCGGGCAGCCCGGTGTTCTTCGGAGCGATGAAGTCGACAAGCGATCTGCACGGCTTACTGTCTTCCCGGTTCGCCTGCTGACGAAGGAAACAAAAGCGGTCAAGTACGTGCGATCGAGAGGCATCGGTATACAGCTCGACGTCGTCGCCCACCGCGTTAGCCGGGAATAAACCATAAACTCCACGTGCTGTGATCAGCTTACCTTCGATAATGCGGTCCAGGAGGTCATTACCTTCCTTGAAGAGCTGCCGCGCCTGAGCGCCGTGATTCTCATGATCGAGAATACGCGGGTAAAGACCTTTCAATCCCCATGTATGGAAGAACGGCGACCAGTCTATGAACTCGCGCAAAGTCTGAAGCGGGAAGTCATCGAGCACACGCGGACCCGTAAATGATGGCGCTGGGATGTCTTCGGGCCGCCAATCTATGGGTGTTCGGCGCTCGCGCGCGACCTGGATCGAAACAGTCTTGTGCTTGGGCGCAGCGTGCGATTTGCGAAGCGATTCATATTCGGCCGAATGCTGCGCGACAAAGGCAGGCTTACCCTCATCGCTGAGAAGACTGGTCGTGACTGGGACCGCGCGGCTGGCATCCAAAACATGAACAACCGGTTCGCTGTAGTGCGGAGCGATCTTAATCGCGGTGTGTGCGCGGCTGGTGGTCGCCCCACCGATCAGCAACGGCAACTTGAATCCTTGTCGTTCCATTTCGCGAGCAACATGAACCATCTCGTCCAGCGAAGGAGTGATCAGACCGCTTAGGCCAATAAGGTCGGCATTTTCAGCCTTGGCGCGTTCGAGGATCTTTTCGCATGGAACCATGACGCCCATATCGACAACATCATAGTTGTTACAAGCGAGCACGACACCTACGATGTTCTTGCCGATGTCGTGCACATCCCCTTTCACAGTGGCAAGAACGATCTTGCCCTGTGTTTTGACCGCGTGTCCGGCTGCGGCAAGCGCCTCTTTTTCCGTCTCCATGAATGGGGTCAGATACGCCACGGCTTTCTTCATCACTCGAGCCGACTTCACAACCTGCGGCAGAAACATCTTGCCGGCTCCGAATAGATCGCCCACCACGCTCATGCCGTCCATGAGCGGTCCTTCAATAACCAGGATTGGACGACCTAGCTTGGCGCGAGCTTCCTCCGTATCAATATCGATGTACGTATCGATACCCTTAACCAGCGCATGAGAAAGCCGTTCTTCGACCGAGCCGTTGCGCCATTCTTCGGCTTTCTTTTCTGTCGCGGTGGCTCCGGCACTGGCGGCCTTAAGCAGTTCACCATGTTCCACCAGTCGCTCAGTCGCATCCGGACGTCGATTGAGCAATACGTCCTCAACCAGGACTTTCAGCTCCGGCTCAATCTCTTCGTAAACCTCGAGCATACCCGCGTTGACGATGCCCATATCCATACCAGCAGCGATGGCGTGATAGAGAAAGGCCGAGTGCATCGCCTCGCGGACTTTATTGTTGCCGCGGAAGCTGAACGAGATGTTGGAGACGCCGCCACTTACCTTTGCGTGCGGCAAGTTGGCCTTAATCCAGCGGGTAGCGTTGACGAAATCGACGGCGTAGTTATTGTGCTCCTCCATACCGGTTGCCACCGTCAGGATGTTGGGTTCGAAAATGATGTCTTCAGGAGGAAACCCGATTTCATCCACGAGAATCCGATACGCCCGTTCGCAAATCCGGATCTTGTCCTCGTACGTTGCGGCCTGGCCCTGTTCATCAAACGCCATGACCACCACCGCCGCGCCATACTTGCGCACGGTCGCGGCGTTCTGACGAAACTTTTCTTCGCCCTCTTTGAGTGAGATCGAGTTAACGA
>DASQLD010000420.1:0-23819 GCA_035630195.1 Bryobacteraceae bacterium | reverse complement strand
GTCTTACATATGCTCTCAGCAGCGGACATAAAGGAAATGACCATTTCGGAAAAGTCCCTCATGCCGGAAGACTATGCCAAGCGGCTATCGCGCGAGGAGCTTCGTGATCTCCTTGCCTTTTTGGCGCGTCAAACGGCGCGGACACAGGAAGCAAGATAAAGATGCGTACTCTACTCTTCTGTTATGCGTTCTGCTCGCTCTTATCCGCGCAGGTTCAATATCAAGACATCGTGAAAGGACCCGCCGAAAACTGGCTCACCTATGCCGGTAACTATCAAGGCTGGCGATATAGCCCGCTGAAGCAAATCACCGTTGAGAATGCCAAGCTGCTTGCCCCGAAGTGGGTTTATCATGTACCGAATGCGCGCGGTTTGCGTTCCTCGCCCATCGTATATAAAGGCGTGCTGTACATCACGAACTCAAACTCTGTTTATGCTGTAGATGCCCGCTCCGGCCGCCTGATCTGGCAATACGTCGACACGCGCGCTAAGGAGCAAAGTGTGAACCGTGGCGCAGCGATTCTCGAGGAAGCAGTCTACTTCACCACCACCGACAACTATCTCACCGCTCTCGATCGGCAGACAGGCGCGTTCCTGTTCAGCCGCAAGTTCGCCGATGAGGAAAAGGGTATAAGTTCCACGTCGGCTCCGCTCGCGGTCAAAGACAAGATCATCGTCGGCAGCGCGGGAGGAGATAGCGGAATGCGTGGCTTCGTTGCTGCGCTATCCGCAAAGACCGGCGAGGAAATCTGGCGGACGCATACCGTTCCCTCCAAAGGCGAGAAGGGATCGGAAACGTGGGCAGGAGGCATCGAATGGGGCGGGGGAGCCACGTGGCTGTCAGGCACCTTCGATCCGGAATCGGCCACCCTCTACTGGACAACAGGCAACCCATGGCCGGATTTCACGGGTGTCCCGCGCAAAGGCGACAATCTGTACACGTGCTCTCTGATCGCGCTCGACCTCGATACCGGAAAAATGAAGTGGTACTTCCAATTCACTCCGCATGACACGCACGATTGGGATGCCCAGAGTTGGCCCGTGCTGATCGACATGGAGTGGAAGGGGCAGATGCGAAAGGTTGTCCTTCATGCCAATCGAAACGGCTTCTTCTATGTCCTCGATAGAACTACCGGAGAGTTCCTGCGCGCAAATCAACTTATCGATAAGGTGACGTGGGCGAGCGGCATCGACAGCAAAGGCCGTCCGATCCTGATCCCCGGCAAAGATCCAACACCGGCTGGAAACTGGGTTTGTCCCAGCGTGAAGGGCGCGACGAACTGGATGGGCCAAAGCTACAACCCCGGCACTGGCCTGTTATATGTCCTGACCCTTGAGCAGTGCGGCATGTACACCAGTTCCTCGCAGGAACCTATTCCGATGAAGAACTTTCCCGGAGGAGGCGCCACGGAAGAAGGCGGTCAGGTGATCCTGCGCGCGATCGATCCCAAAACCGGCAAGCGCGCTTGGGAATATCCAATGACCGGGGCCGGAAGGATGTGGACCGGGATCGTTTCCACGGCCAGCGGCGTAGTCTTCTCCGGCGATGACGACGGACATCTCGTGGCCCTCAACGCAAACACGGGCAAACATCTCTGGCACTTCAACATGGGTGAGTTGCTTACTGCTTCTCCCGTCACCTATGAAATCGACGGAAAGCAGTACGTCGCGATCGCATCCGGATCGGCAGTATTTTCCTTCGGTTTATTTGAGCCGGCCGAATCTATGCCGCTTCCAAAAATAAAGGTGAACTAATATCAACATGTCGAAACGCTTCCGCCCAAAGGAAGCGTTTACGATATGTACCGCGATCACTCCGCAATGACAAGCCTGATCTGGTCCATATGAGGTACCGTAATTTAGCAGACCCGCTATCCTGGCTTGATAACTTTCTGCAAGTAGCGCATTACGGTGTCGGCGATAATCTCGTGCCCTTCAGCAGTGGGATGAATCCCATCGCTCTGCATCAAACCAGGTTTCGCCTTGTATTGCGCCAGGATGTCTTCCATCAGAAACGGAATTAAAGTCACTTTATACTTCCTGGCCAAATCCTTATATGCAGCCTCGAATTGCTGAATGTATTCAGGACCGTAGTTCGGCGGCAGTGTCATTCCCGCGAGCACCACCGAAGCTCCGGCCTTCTGAAATGCCCCGATCATCTTTTCGAGGTTCGCTTTCGTCGAGGCTACCGGTATCCCACGTAGCCCGTCGTTGCCTCCAAGCTCCAGGATCACGACGGCCGGTTTCATCGATATCGCATAGTCCAGCCGTCCCACGCCTCCTGTCGTTGTGTCGCCGCTGACCCCGAGATTCACTACACGATAGGAAAATCCGCTAGTGTCCAATTTCTGCTGGAGTTGATCCGGGAAACTCTTTCCCGTCGCGACACCCAAGCCTTCGGAAATGCTGTCGCCGAAGGCGACGATAATCGGTCGCGTATCTGCCGTTGCCGGCCGTTCCACCGGTGTAGCAGCACGTGTAACAGGTTCAGACTCAACGCGATTTGGGGTGTTCGTACATCCGGCGCACACAAGCAACGTCACAATGAGAGATACAAGACACACGGAATGCATACTAAGAAGGTAACGGGCCAAGGGTCTTCATTGTGATCGACGTTAGTGGGCTGACGAAAGTTATCGACACCGGTATCCACCGCGTCGAAATCCTCAAAGGGATCGATCTGTCGATTCCAACGGGTCAATTTGCCGCAATCATGGGGGCTTCTGGTAGCGGCAAGAGCACACTTCTCGGTCTCCTCGCCGGGCTGGACGCGCCAACTTCGGGCAAAATAGTCCTCGATGGCGAGGAGATTACCGGCCTTCCTGAGGATCGTCTCTCGGTGGTACGAGGCCGAAAGATCGGCTTCGTGTTCCAGTCCTATCAGTTAATTCCGACGCTGACCGCCGAGGAAAACGTTCTGCTCCCATATGAGCTCGTAGGCAGGAATGGCTCTGGGGGTCGGAAGCGCGCGCGAGAGTTGCTGATGGAAGTCGGTCTCGATGATCGAATGGACCACTATCCCGTGCAATTGTCGGGTGGCGAGCAACAGCGCGTAGCGCTGGCCCGTGCGTTCATGGTGCGTCCTCCGATCCTGCTTGCGGATGAGCCAACCGGTAATCTTGACAGCGCCAACGGGCGACACATTCTTGAGCTGTTAATCCGTCTCAATGCAGAGCAGGGAACAACGCTCGTGCTCGTGACGCATGACGCTAATCTGGCCGCGCATGCGCAGCGCCGCATCGTGCTGCAGGATGGCTTGGTCGTGGCTGACGACTTATCCGCATGACCGCCACAGCTTTCCGTATCGCTCTCCGAGATGCCCGCGCAGCGCGAGGCAAGTTCTTGTTCGTTGTTGTGGCCGTGGCTCTCGGAGTCGGCTCCCTGACCGGTGTCCGAGGGTTCAGTCAGGCCTTTGCGTCCATGCTGCTTCGCGAAGCTCGATCCATCATGGCTGCCGACATTTCCATTCGGATCTTCGGTGATACTTCCGCCGAACAGGAATCCATTCTTGCCGGCCTCTCCAATCGCAATGTTAAAGTCACGCGGGTAACGGAAACGGTCTCGATGGTCTCATCGCGTCAGAGTCCCGACCCGGCGCTGGTCACACTGAAGGCAGTCGATCCGCAGGTATTCCCGTTTTACGGGCAACTGACGCTGACGCCTCCCGGCCAGTTGAAAGAGCGGCTTACGGCTGAAACCGCGGTCCTGTCGGAAGACGCCCGAATCCGGCTCAAAGTCGAGGCCAACGAGAACATCAAGATCGGCGGCCACGACTTTCGGGTCGCCGGCTTTGTCACCGTGGAACCCGACCGCATGTCCGGCAGCTTCAACGTCGGACCTCGCGTCATGGTCTCGCGCGAAGGATTGGAGCGCACTGGCCTGATTCGTCTAGGGAGTCGCGCCTCCAATCGGATTCTGCTGAAGCTTGACTCCCGAGCTCCCTCAGTCGGGGTAGTACGGGAGCAGCTCCGCGTCGCGTTCGCCGAGGCTCTGATCACGGACTTCCGCGAGACGAATCCGAACATCGCCAGAGGTCTTGAGCGATCGACGACCTTCTTGAGCCTTGTCAGTCTGATTGCGCTCATCGTCGGCGCAATTGGTGTCTCGACGGCCATGCACGCTCATCTTCAACAGAAGCTCGATACCATCGCGACGTTGAAAAGCCTCGGTGCGCGATCCGGGCAGGTCATTCGCATTTATCTCATTCAAACTGCGCTGCTCGGTCTATGTGGAGGGCTGGCTGGAATCGCTGTCGGCGCCGCGGTGCAGCGCATCTTCCCTGAGCTGATCGAACGCTACTTTCAGATGCGTCCGGAGACGTGGTTCGCTCCGTCGTCGGCCGTTCAGGGGTTGCTGGTAGGTATGCTGACGACGCTGCTGTTCACGCTGCCTCCATTGCTGAACATTCGCCGGGTGAAGCCGGCGCTCATTCTCCGGCGTGATATGTCGGAAACACGCGCATCGTGGCGGGAGAGACTTTCGGAAGCGCGCATGGCCATATTTGCGGCCATCGTCATCTGCATCGGACTCGCCGCGATTGCAGGCTGGCTCGTGCATGGGACACGTCAGAACGCCGCGCAAGTAGGAGCATATTTCGTAGGCGGGTTGCTGGTGAGCCTGACGCTGCTCTACGGGGTCGCTTCTCTTCTGCTAAAAGCGTTGCAGATGCTTGTGGCGCGTGTGTCGATGCCAGTGACGATGCGACACGCTCTTTCGAATCTCTATCGCCCGGGTAGCCAGTCAAGAGCGGTGTTGACTGCGCTCGGCGTCGGCGTGATGTTTACGCTCACCGTGTTTTTGATCCAGAGATCGGTTCTGGCCGAGATTCGGCGCAGCGCTCCTCCAGGAATGGCGAATGTGTTCTTCATCGACATTACGGCCGACCAGCGGCAAGCTCTTACGGATCTCATTGCGGCCAATCCTGGAACGGAGGGTAAGCCCGATATTCTCTCCGCCGTATCGGCCAGAATTGTGTCGATCGACGGAACACCGATAGAGCGAATTAACCAGTCGCAGCTTGGTCGCCGCTATCGGATGTCCCGTAATGTTACATCGTTCGCGCAGGTCCCCCCGGGCACCGCTGTCTTGCGAGGCGAATGGTGGGATCCCTCATCGCCAGTCCCCCAGATCTCGATGAGCTTCGGGGCGGCACGCTCCTTGAAGCTGGAGCCCGGCTCCAGTATCACCTGGAACGCCTTCGGAAAGATCATCACCACGAAGATCGCGGCAATTCATCGCACCGATGAGCGGCGCTTGCACGGGATGGTCGAGTTCATTGCCAGCCCCGGAACGCTTGATGGACTGCCGACGGTTTACTACGGCGCTGCTCGCGTCAAGACGCCACAGATCGCTTCGTTGCAGCGCGCAACGTTCGACAAGTTTCCTACTGTGACAGTCATCAACGTTGCCGATGTGCTCGATCGCGTGCAGGAAGTTGTGGACCAGATCGCGCTGGTGATTCGTTTCATCTCGGCATTCACAATTCTTGCCGGCGCGATCATTCTCGCTTCGAGCGTTGCCGGCACTCGCTTCCGACGGGTTCGTGAGATCGTGATTCTCAAAACCCTGGGAGCGACGCGGGCGACAATCGCCAAGATGTTCTCGATCGAGTACCTCGTGCTCGGAGTTGTGGCCGGAGTGATGGGCAGTCTGCTGGCGACAGCGTTCTCCAGCTTGCTGTTGAAGCGGTTCTTCGAAGCGCCGTTCCAGTTCGATGTGCTGCCTAACTTTTTGGCGATTTTGGCGACGGCCTTGATCGCTTCGGGTTCGGGCTGGCTGGCGAGCTTCCGACTTTTGGGACAGAAACCGCTGGAGATCCTGCGCGGGGAGTGAGACTTGTGACGCGGTTTGCGAGCGCCATCACACCTCGGCGCAACGCTTTGGTGACAATCGCCATATTGGTGTAATCGAGCTTCGAAGCTTCGTCACCGAGTCCGTGATAATCGGGGAATCCGTAAGCGACACTGATCGTATGCGCCGGCACTCCGAGCTTTGCTAACGCTTCATTGTCGCTTCGCTCAAAGAACACTTCGCTGAACTTTTCGTGCTTGTAGATCCGCACTCCGAACGGAGTCGCCGCAGTCGCGAGCGTTTGGCCAACCAGCGAGCGATCCCATCCTGTGACGGTAGCGCCTTTCACGCGCGGACCCTCGGAATCATCCGGGCGTCCGAGCTGTTCGAAGTTGACTTGGGCGAACGTTTGGGCGACGGGAACGATGGGATGCTGCGCGTAGTAGCGGGACCCAACCATGCCTCGCTCTTCGCCGAAGTAGGCGATGAACGCGAGAGACCGTCTGGGACGCGTCGCTGAGGACGCAATTGCACGCGCAATCTCAATGAGCCCTGCCACTCCACTGGCGTTGTCATTGGCGCCATTGAACACAAGGTCGCCCTCGCCATCGGGCTTCAACCCGACATGATCGTAATGCGCGGTTACCAGGACGTACGTCTCGCGCAGTTTCCGATCGCGCCCTTTCAGTACGCCAATGACATTCCGAAGACCGGCGGGTATGTGAGTGATAAAGATGTCGCCCGTTGCGTTATAGATCGGCTCGAGTTCCGGAGTTTTGTCGAGAATCACTTCCTTGCCGGCGAGTATGTTTTGGTCTGGGTCGAGCTGAACTTTAGTATTGGCGTAAAGGGCAGGAGTCTTTAGCTGGGCCTCTTTTAGGTGAACGACAGTTTCCCCGCGACGGACCTCAAAGACAGCCTCGGTTGTCTGCACCTGCGTCTCGAGACCGGCCGCCCGAAAGTGGGCGAGTATGTAATCGGCGGCGAGGTCGCAGCTTCGGGAAGGGCAGGCGCGGCCTTCCATTGAATCTGAGGCGAGGAACTCAACGTGAGCCCGGAGCATGGGCGCGCTCTGAGCCCGGACCAGTGCAGGCAAGAGAACGATGAGCGCGGTTGATGCGAACCTAGTTGATACGAACTTCGTCACCGCTATTTAATCCTGCCAGCGCAACCGCATGCGTGTCGCTATGCAGACCGAGCGTGACTTCGCGGCGTTCAAAGGTCGGGCCGTTCCTGACGAACGCGACCGTCTTGCCATCGATTTCTTCTATGGCCGATCGCGGTACGATGAGCTTGCCCTCCGCCTTCTCGATGACCACATCGGCGCTCGCCGAGAGGTCAGGAATCAACCTGGGATCGTTCCCATCGATCTGAAGGCGAATCGGAACATTGCGGATGTATGCGCTCTGCCGGAAACCGCCCGCGGCCAGCGCGCCAATGGTGTGAACTTTTCCGGTGAACTCCATGTTCGGAAAGGCGTCAAATTTGATCGCTGCAACCTGACCGACACGGAACTCACTGCTCTCGGCCTGGTTAACCGTGCCTTCCACTTGCATCCGCTTCGTGTTCACTACCTTCATGAAACCCTGGCCTGGGAAAATTCGGTCACCCGATTGCACTTGACCCATCTCGTTGCCGCGCCAGATCTGCGACATGACAACCAGGCCGTCCATAGGGGCATAAATCTTGAATGCTTCTACGTCCTTTACGTGACGGTCACGATGGCGGGTGTGCCGCAGCAATGTTAATTCCAGGATGCGAACTTCGGCGGCGTGCGCGGCTTTCTTGAAGTCCAGATCGGCTTGGGCTTGCCGGTAGCGGGCTTCTGCCTCATCCTGAGACAGCTTCAGCAATTGGCGTTCTATGTCGGTACGAATTTCAGCAACACCAGAGTCAAGACGGGCCTTATCGGCCTCAGATTTTGTGACGCGTATCGTCTGCTGTAGATTTTCCCACTCGATGGCTTGCTCAGCTTTACGTTTGGCGACGTCGGACTGGGCAGACTCGATTGTGTCACCCAAATCGTCGACGTGATCTTGCATGGATTGCGAATCGATGGACGCTACTAAGGTTCCCTTCTTCACCCACGATCCGGGAGCCGCTGTCGTCAAGAGGATCATTTCCCTGTTAGCATCGGGGCCCTTCATCGCCGGCGCAGTGATGTTAGCGAACTCAATCGCCGCAGTCTGACCGCCGACACGAATAGTGCGAGCAATGTTTCCGACGACAACCTTGGCCGTTTTCGTCGCGACAATGGTCGCGACCGGAGCGGGTTTGGTGGCGGCGCGGTATCCGAAGAACACGACAACGCCTGCAATCGCCAAGAAGATCAACCACTTCCATGGGAATCCCGAGGAGGGTGGCTGCGGTACGGGCTTGGGCGCGAGAACCGGCTGATGCTTAACTGGAGCGGGTACAGTGTGGGGAGCGGCTGACATGTAAATGCCTTCAGAAAGCTACGAACTGAAACTAGAAGGCGCAGTTCGAGCCGGGTAAGTTACTCATCCCAGTATACAAGGGAACCGATTGTCAGTTTTTGGGCGAATACTCCACGATGGAGGCGCGATTGATCTTATCAAGGCGCGAATAACTCCGCTCCAGATACTCTTCGCCGAGTGCTTCGATCTTTGTAGTATCAGGGCCGCCGCCGCCGAGCGCCTGGACTTCGCCATAGCTTGCGTAGAGCTTGTCCACGACGTCCATCCCTTCCACGACTCGGGCGAATGGCGCAAACGCGCGCGCATCGAGAGCTTTTGAATTGTCAGCCAAGTTGATGAAAACCTGGGTCGTGCGACTGCCCGGACCGGCCATGGCGTAGGAAACGAAGCCGCGTGCATTCTTCTGGACTACCGGATCGTCAGGAAGCTTCAACTGCCGCCACAACTCGGAGACCTTCGGATCCTTGCTAATCCCGAACTGAACAATAAACCCAGGCCGGACACGGAAGAAGCGAGAGCCGTCGTAGAACTTCTCCTGCAGTAACTCGAAGAAGCGGTCGGCTCCTTTCGGAGCCCAGTCGCGGACGACTTCCATGATGAAGTCACCTTTCGTGGTCTCGAACTTGGCATAGAACTTCGCGGGAGCCTGAGTTGGCTTGGATTCGGATCTCTCAGATTTCTCTGATTTAGGAGCGTTGCTCGAACAGCCGGCGAGCGCCAGGAAAATTGACGCGGCGATAATCTTCTTCACTTGGCGTCCCTCCAGTTGGCTCCGGCGCCAACATCGACTATCAAGGGTACATCGAGCGGATAGACGGATTCCATCTCATGCTTGACGATTTGCCGGATGGCGGGGACTTCGTCAGGAGGGGCTTCGAGCACGAGTTCATCGTGCACCTGCAGCAGCATGCGGGTCCGGCTGCCGGTTCGGCGCAACTCACGGTCGATTCTGATCATGGCCATTTTGATCAAATCGGCCGCCGTCCCCTGCAGCGGAGTGTTAACAGCAGTCCTTTCGGCGAACGACCGCGCATTTGGGTTGCGCGTATTCATGTCGGGTATTGGACGTTCGCGACCATGGAGCGTTTTGGCCACTCCGCTGCGCCTTACTTCTTCAATCGTCTTTTCAATAAATTTCTTTACACCGGCATATCTTTCGAAATAAGCGCGAATATATGTTTCTGCTTCTTTGCGGTCGATTCCCAAAGTCTCGGCAAGTCCGAAGGGTGTTTGACCGTACACAATGCCGAAGTTTACCGCTTTGGCATTCCGGCGCATCTCTGGAGTGACCATGAGTGGTGGCGTCCCAAATACTTCGGCCGCCGTGCGCGTGTGGATGTCTTCGCCGTTCCGAAAAGCGCTAACCAGGACCGGGTCCTTGGACATGTGGGCAAGCAGGCGAAGTTCAATTTGCGAATAGTCCGCTACGACAAGCGCCCAGCCCTCCTCAGGGACGAAAGCCGCACGAATCTCGCGGCCGAGTTCGCTCCGAATGGGAATGTTTTGCAGGTTTGGATTCGAAGACGAAAGGCGGCCGGTGGCAGCGCCGGTCTGATTAAAGGTGGTGTGGACGCGTCCCGAGCCGTTGCGAATCAGCGCCGGCAGAGCGTCCACGTAGGTTCCTTTAAGCTTTGCCAATTGCCTGTATTCGAGCACGAGTCGCGCGATATCGTGTTCGACGGCCAAGGCTTCGAGAATATCGGCGGCGGTGGACGTTATCTTGCCTTTGCCGTACTTTACCGGGGAAGGGAGTTTCAGGTCCTCATAAAGAACTTTGGCCAGTTGCTGCGGCGAATTGATATTAAACGGCGTCCCGGCGATCTCGTGAATTTGGCCGGCGAGACGCTGCATTTCGGCGTCCATCCTTCCTGACAATGCGGCGAGCTGCGATGGTTCCACCCGAATACCGGTTTTCTCCATGCGCCGTAAAACGTCGGAAAGCGGCAGGTCAATGTCTCGATAAATACCGGCGAATCTCCCCTCAATTTCCGGTTGGAACTTAAGATATAGCTCAAGCGCACAGTCGGCTCGCATATCCGACGATGTCCCGAGTTTCCGATCGAGGAACTTCTCTGCCAGAACTTCACATCCGCAACTGGCCGGCTCCGATGATAGAAGGAACGCATATAACATGACGTCGTGCTGAATACCAGCCGGGGAGATTCCCTTCTCTTCGAGCGCCGAGATCGTGCTTTTGACATCGTGGACGATCTTGATGCGATTCGCATCTTCAAGGATGGGTTTGACCGATGAACTCAGCTCGAAGGGTATTCCACGCGCCTGGCCCGGTTTGTAGGCGAGTCCGATTCCGCCTTCAACTGCGAGCGCGACTGTAGCATCCGCAGGGATCTCAGCCAGGAATGCTTCGACTTCTTCCGCGGTCATGAGACTGCGATAGTCCTTGTCGGCCGTCGACTCGGTTGGACCCAAATCCTTTAGGGCGCTGAAGAACTCTAGCTCGCGGTAAAGCGCTTTCAATGCGGGAACGTCCGGTTCCTGGGCGGTGAGCGATTCGAGGCACCATTCGACCGGGGTCTGCGTGTCGATTGTCGCGAGCCGCTTACTGAGAAGGATTTGTTCGCGATAATTTTGGAGGCTTTCGCGATACATCTTGCGCTCGACTTCAGCAGCCCGTTCAAGCGCGTTTTCGACCGATCCAAACCGGACAATCAGGTCACGAGCACCCTTATCCCCGATTCCCGGAGCGCCCGGAATGTTGTCGATTGAGTCGCCTTTTAGCGCCAGGAGGTCGGCGACACTCGATGGCGGCACACCCATGAACTCCTCAGTCTTAATGGGATCGTAAACGATGTCGTCCTTCATCGGGTTGAGCATCGAAACTCGGTCCGTGACGAGTTGGAGCATGTCTTTATCGCTCGAAACGATAGTGACATCGACTTTTCCCGATTCTTCGGCGCGGCGCGCTATCGTGCCTATTACGTCGTCGGCTTCAAAGCCTTTGTACTCGAGAATGGGAATCCGCATGGCGCCCAGCAGCTTGCGGACGTAGCCGATTTGGGCGCCGAGATCCTCGGGCATCTCTGTCCGGTTTGCCTTGTATTCGGCGTAGGACTCAGAGCGAAATGTGGGCTCCGAGCTCTCCCAGACCGCCGAGATGTAAGCTGGTTTGTAGGACGTGAGCAACTTCCGCAGCATGTTGTGGAAGATGTAAACTGCCTCAGTCGAAATTCCCGTGGTGGTGCGCATCGGCGGGGCTCCCGAGCGTGCCCGAGCATGATAAGCCCGGAAGATGAAGCCGAAGGAATCGATCAGAAAAAGCTTCGGAAGCGTCGCAGCCGCCATAATGCCGTTTAGGATAGCGTAGAACTATCGTTTGAAGCGGGCTAGAGGCTGAAATGCTACACCGCACCCAGAACGCTGTGGCGTAATCGACACACTTTGCACTGTGGAAATCTCTTAATTTGAACGACTTAGTATTGGCGAGCGAAGTGCTACCCTTGCATAAGGAGTTTACGATCGACTTATGCCGAGTTTGAACGATGCGTTTTGAGACGACGCTGAACCGCTCGATCGGAATCAGCGGCGTCGGTTTGCACCACGGAGTGCCGGTGAATATGAAGGTCCTTCCGGCGCCCCCCTCGACAGGCATTGTATTCGAACGTACCGATCTCGACAACTTCCGAATTCCTGCGAGCTATAAGCACGTAGCGCGCGTCAGCTATGCCACCAGCCTGATGCGGCAAGGCGTTCTCATTTCCACGACAGAACACGTGTTGAGCGTGCTTTACAGCATGGGGATTGACAACGCGATTATTCAGATCGACAACCTGGAAGTTCCGATTGTCGACGGCAGCGGATTGCCGTTCATCCGTGCGATTCAGGAGGCGGGGATACGGACCTCTCGCCGTCGCCGGAGGTACCTCAGGATCAAAAGACCAGTGTCCGTGGAAGCGCCGGGAAAGCGCATCACTATTCTTCCTGCCGATAGCTTTCTTCTTACGTGCGACATCTTCTTCGACCATCCCTTAGTAGGTCGACAAACCCTCGAAATGGAAGTCACTCCTGAGCGCTATGCAACGGATATCGCTCCGGCGCGGACATTCGGGTTCTCCTGGGAACTCGACCAGATGCGCAATATGGGATTAATCCGAGGCGCCACCCTCGACTCGGCGATTTGCTTCAGCCGCGAAACGGTTATGAATCCCGGTGGGCTGCGGTTTGCCGACGAATGCTGCCGGCACAAAATCCTCGACCTTATTGGTGACCTAGCGCTGATTGGTAAGCCTTTATTGGGACACGTGATCGCCGAACGAGCCGGGCACGCGATGCATGCGGCGCTGGTGTCTCGCATCATGGCTGATCCGACGCTGTACGAAGTACTGTCTTTCGATCAGCTTGCGACGCGCGTTGCGCACGCCTTGGTATCCTAGCCAAGACGAATGCCATCGCTGTTCAGCCCTCCTAATCTGCTGACATGCGTCCGCATTGCGCTAACTCCGTTCATAGTTTTCGCGCTCCTGGACAAAAACTGCGTTCAGGCGTTTTTGTTGAGCATGATTGCCGGATTTACGGATACTCTTGACGGTTATCTTGCGCGAAAAATGGGTCAGGAGAGCCGCCTCGGAGCATACCTCGATCCGATCGCGGACAAATTCCTGCTGACTGCTCTCTATCTTTGTTTCGGCATCGCCAACCTGGCCCCATGGTGGATTGTCTGGCTGGTGATCGGACGTGACGCGATGATTCTGTCGCTTGCCGCGGGTGGTCTGTTTTGGAAAGGCGTTCGCGATTTTCCGCCTACAACCTCTGGCAAATTAAGCACTTCGCTTCAAATTTTTACATCGCTGACGATCATCGCTCAGTGCGCCCAGGGGGTTTCACCGGATGTCGTCAAGCTGTTCCTATATGCGACGGCAATCTCGACGATTTGGAGTGGCCTCCAATATCTTCGCCGGGCAATCCGGTCAATGAGGGCTATATCCCGTTGAAGATACTCGGGTCATTTTTCGCATTACAGATTGTTTGACCCAGCGCACAGACGGCGTTAGTCTAAGAGGTGTTGAGTACTGCCATGACTTGTTACTCGCCCTCACGTTTCTGTCTGTCTTCGGGCTTAGTAGCTCTTGCTCTGGCTGCATTCACGTCCTGGGTCGGCATGCAGCATCCGACCGTCTGGATTGCCACCGTTTTGTTCGGCGTTGCCGCGATTACTCTTCTGATTCTCGCCTTTCAACCACCCATTGAAGTTTACGAACACCATTTGGTTTTAGGCCGTCGGATTATTCCCTGGAGCGAAATCCGCCGGCTGGATCGCACTTCCTGGATGACGCCGCTGATTGTGAATTTGACCCTCGCCGGGGACCGGCGGGTGGTGTTGATTTACCCCGGCGACATCGACGCTGGAAAAAGCTTGCTCCGGCACTTGCGCCGCTGTGCAAAGGACGCGCTGATCGATGGCATTCCTTATCGGCAGTTTTGGGGTGAGGTTTTGCCGGGCGGCGCCGACCGACGCCAATTACCATCGCCGCGCTACCAGTTGTTGCGACCCGAAGACGAAGCTGAAGTTGAGCGATTATTCCAACGGCTGAAGACAGTCGGACATTTGGATCCGAAAGCTTCGGACGAAAAGTAGACCGTTGAGCCCGTTTCGCAGGTTCACGCAGTGGTTCCTGTTGGCCCTTCTTTTAGTCTTCCTTCTTCTCTCCTTCAATTACAGAACCGTCTTAGCCGCGATTGGTGATCAACTGGTGGAGACGCGCCCGCCCGAAAGGGCCGATGCGGTCCTGGTGCTAGCCGGTGATTTCCGAGGAACGAGAATCCTTCGTGGCGGAGAACTTGCACAAGGAGGCTTCGCCCCGACCGTTCTGGTAAGCGGTCCGGCAGAAGTCTACGGCGTCAACGAAGCCACCCTGGCGATTCAGTACGCCACTAGTCGCGGGATGCCGCCCAACTACTTCCAAGCGGTTCCGATCCGGGCGTTTTCGACGCTAGAGGAAGCGCACGCGTTTGCTCCGGAGCTGCGAAAGCGAAACATCCGCAAGTTGCTGCTTGTGACGAGCAACTACCATACGCATCGCGCCGCAAACATTTTTCGCGCCGTGCTTGGTAAAGACATAGCGATACACAGTGTGGCGGCAGCAGATCCTTATTTCCGGCCCGAATCGTGGTGGCACAATCGAGAGGGGCAGAAGATCGTGTTCTATGAATACTCGAAGATGATCGCGGGCTGGCTGGGAATGTAGATGAAGCGATCGTTTCGGGTGCTCTGGCCCTACATGTGGAAGTACCGGGGCAGTCTGGCGCTGGGCCTGGGCGCATTGGTCCTCAAAGACGTCTTCGCGGCGGTTCAGCCGCTCATCATTGGCATTGCCATCGACTCGCTGACACGCGAGTTCGCCCTCAATAAAGTGTTGCAGTTTGCGGCGCTGATCGCGGGCCTTTCCGCGATCAAAGGTGTATTTCAGTATTGGATGCGCGTGATCATCATCGGTATTTCCCGCGACGTCGAGTTCGATCTGCGAAACGATCTCTTTTCCAAGCTGATAACGCTTTCCTGGGACTTCTATGGAAAATTTCGCACCGGCGATATCATGGCGCGGGCCACCAACGATCTGAACGCGGTCCGCATGATGCTTGGACCGGGAATCATGTACTGGACGGAGACGATGTTAACTCTCGTCCTCGCAGTCGCCATCATGGCTTGGGTGGATTGGCCGCTGGCGCTGGTGGCGCTTGCTCCAGCGCCGGTGGTGAGCCTTGCCGTTGTGTTATTCGGACGCATGATCCATTCACGCTTCGAACGAATTCAGAAAATGTTCGCCGACATCAGCAGCCGGGTACAGGAGAACTTCGCCGGAGTCCGCGTTATTCGAGCCTACGTCCAAGAAGGAGCCGAGATTGAACGCTTTGAAACTCTAAATCGCGACTATATCCGCGAGAATATTCATCTGGCGCGCGCGCAGGGAATGTTTATGCCCGTTCTGCAGGCATTGATCGGGTTCGGTTTTCTAGGAGTTCTTTGGGCCGGAGGCGCGCGGGTGTTGACGGGGAGCATATCGCTGGGCAACTTCGTGATGTTTAACAGCTACATGGGCATGCTGGTGTGGCCGATGATTGCGCTGGGATGGGTAGTGAATCTGATGGAGCGCGGTCGCGCTTCGGTGGGTCGCATCGATGAAATCATGGGACAGAAGCCCGCGATTGACGCGCCGCCCTCGCCGCGATTATTGTCGAGGGCTCGCGGAGAGATCGAGTTTCGGGATGTACGGGTGCGATTTGGCACGACGACGAGCCTGCAAGGTGTGAATTTACGCATCCCGGCCGGGTCCACTGCCGCGATTGTCGGTCATACGGGTAGCGGAAAGAGTACCTTAGTGAACTTGATTCCACGCATGATCGATCCGAGCGAGGGGTCGGTGATGCTCGATGGGTACGATGTCCGGGAGTATTTGCCTGCGCGCTTACGGGAGCAAATTGGGTTCGTTCCGCAAGAAACGTTTCTGTTCAGTCTGACGCTGGGCGAGAATATTGCGCTCGGCGTGAAGGACGCGACCGAGGAGCAGATCCGGCGCGCGGCGGAACTTGCGGGACTGGGTACCGATCTGGAGACCTTTCCGGATGGACTCCGGACGATGGTGGGTGAGCGTGGGATTACCCTCTCGGGCGGCCAGAAGCAGCGGACCGCGATTGCGCGAGCGATTCTACGCAATCCCCGGATTCTGATTCTCGATGATGCGCTCTCAAGCGTAGATACGCTGACGGAAGAGAAGATTCTTACGGCTTTGCAGGACGTGATGAAGGGCCGGACGACGATCTTGATTTCTCATCGCGTGTCCACGGTTCGGCACGCTGACAGGATCTATGTGATCGAATTCGGAAAGCTTGCCGAAGAAGGGACGCACGCTGAACTGATTCAGCGCGGTGGTTATTATGCGGATTTGTACCAGAAGCAGCTTTTAGAGGAAGAATTGGAGGCGATTTAGGGCGGGAACCGCTTCCTTTACTGGAGAACGCTAAGATGTTTCGGCAGCTAAGAGGGTCTGCACAAAAGCGTCGGACTCTTTCATGGAACGGTCGATGTCGGCGACCAGGACTTCTACTTCTTTATCCATTTTGATTAAGGTGGTTTTGAGCGATTTGATGGCCCGTGCATTCAGGTTGTGCTTCAAAAAGAGAACCTGATCATGAAAGGCGCGAATGACGGGTTGCATCTTGCGCTCGGTCGCATGCATGGCGGTCATGTATTGCTTCTGACGCGACTGCGCGTCTCGCAACATTGCCCGACTGCGGCTCTTTAACGAGGCATCTCCCATTTCGTCGATTTCTTTCGCCCACTCGTTGAAGAGATCCTGGGATACCTGCTCGATCGACTTGATCCGATTCGTTACATCATCGGCGCGCGATTTGGCGGCTTCGTAGTCGCTATTGAGCTCGTTGTACACCTTCTCGAGATTGCCGCCATCAAATCCCGTGAGTTCCTTAAAGGATTCCAAGGTGGTTTTGATCTGCTCGCGCGCCTCCTCCTGGTCCTTTTTGCCGTCGACGATGCGCTTGACGAGGATGTCTCGCTTTTCCTTGCCAAGCTTCTCCATCGATGCATAGTACAAGCGCCCGCACGCGACGCCTCCCAACAGGCTGGTGGCCAGAACCGCTAGAGCTGCCCGATTAAGCATTGTCTTCTTGGGTGAGACGCTGGCAGAAGGCTGAAACGTTTAAAAAATGATCTTAGTGTTTCAATGCTTTGCGTTTGGTGTCCACGGCTGACCCAACGGCTCGCTCCCAGGAACCATACGAAGGGTTCGGGAGCATGAACCAGCGCTCTCCCCAGTAACGGCGGTGCGCTTCCACGGCATCGAAGCGCCCCTCGACAGATCCCTGGTTGGGAGTCAGCGAGACGAAGTCGTTGAAGTCGTCGCCGATCAAGAGCAGGATTCTATTACCGGCCGCGACGAGATTGCGTCTCGCAGATTTGTCTCCGGTGTCGGTTCGGCAGAGCAGCCGCTGGGAAGAATAGGGCAGATGATGAGCGCGAAGCACCGTAACGGTGGGATCGTCGGATTTTCCGGGATCGCAAACTCGATTTGTGATGTAGAAGATGGCGACGCCGTGGCCGTGGGCAGCCAGCAGGAAATCTCGCGCGCCCGGGACGAGCCCGGCGCGCTTTTCTTCCACCCATTCCTGCCACGTTTCATTCGAGAATACGCCGCCAGTAGCGGTCTGTCGCGCCTGGAACGCTCCGTTGTCCAAGACAGTCTCGTCGAGGTCGAGAATGATGGCGACCGGTAAGTCCGGGACCGGGCGTTTTTGTTCTAAAGCTGCAGTCCAGGTCTTGTCTTGAATGGCGCGCATCATGCTGAGTTCTGCCGCGCGGTAGGTCTGGATTGCCGATGCGCGATACTCGGCGGAAGTCTGCATCCAGACGACTGCATTGAGATTCTCGTGCGGCGTTTGAGCGAGAGCAAGTCCGACCGCACATGAGGAAAGCCAAATAATTCGCCGCATAATTCTGTCTGAAGACAGAGGATAGCAGCTTACTGTTGTTGTTGTTGCTGCTGTTGCGCTTCGACGGCAGCTTCGGGAGGGGCGGCAGCCGTTTTCTCCAGATGCTCGTTGCCTTCATCGTCGAGGGCGGGCCGGACCCGCACGTCGACAGAGAGCTGCTGTCCTGCATGTCCTTTGTAGACGCCGCGAACCGGCGCTACATCGCCATAGTCGCGTCCGTAGGCAAGTCGGACGTGTTGCAGACCGATGTCCTTACCGAGAGTGGGATCGATTCCGAACCATCCGAACGTCGGAAGGAAGACTTCGGTCCAAGCGTGCGATGCTTGTCCGCCAATTACTTCTTCCGCGTTGGCGCCGGGACTCGCGGTACGAGCAGGAACGAGATACCCCGACACATAGCGTCCCGGGATCCCACGCATTCTTAAGATGGCAAGCAGGATATGGGCGAAATCCTGACAAACGCCTGCGCGGGTAGCAATCGCGTCTCGAATGGAGGAATGAACGTGCGTAGCGCCTTTCTCATACCGAAAGCTGGCGTTCACGATGCAACTGGCGGCGCGAACGAAGCCGGTTATCGTGCTGTCGCTGTCGCGTTCGGCCGCTTCGACCATGTCACGCAACTGCGCGGTATGAGGTACGTAGTCAGTTGAGGCTAGTAGTTCATAGTGTTCATCGAGTTCCGGAAAGCTATCCAGCTCGGTGAGGAGAGGTCCGCCTTTGGGAAATGGGAGTGGTTCCTGTACTAGAACGACCGAATCAGCTTCGATGCGGAGCTTGCGGTGTTCGCCAAGGACGTTGAAGCGATGCACCCAATTCCCGAAGTAATCGGCATGAGAATTAACGCGCGATTCAGGGTGAGTGGTCACGCGGAAGGAAAGACAATTCTGCCGATCGTCCTGTACCGGGCGGAGACGCAGTTCGTTGTAGCTTTCCGTAACGGCGCCATCGTAGCTGAACTCAGTGACGTGTACAAGCCGGTATCGGTTCATCAAGCTACACCTGCGTAATAGAAGTATTTGCGAGCGATATTTTCGCCGATACCGCGACACGTTTTCTGCAAATCGGTCAGGAAAAAGTGCAGGCCGCGAGCGAAGATGTCCTCGATGCGGTCATACACGAGGGTGTCATGCAGTTTGCCGGTGAGGCGTTCGGCTTCGGACGCATAAGTGTGCGGACTGGCGCCGCTGATAGATCGCAAGGCTGTTTGGAGCAAAGCCACATTGAAGCGAATGGAGCGCGGATGACGGGGATGCAGAATAAGCAATTCTGCTACCTTCTGCGGGTCGATACGGGAATGATATTCGCGACGGTATATTTCATACGCGGCGACGGATTTGAGCACGGCCATCCATTGATGGTTGTCGGGCTGAGCTACCTGTACGGAGCTTTGGAGCAACTTGTGATACTCGACGTCGACGATGCGCGCGGTGGTCTCTGCGCGCTCCAAAGCGCGCCCGGCTTCGAGAAAGTGCCAGCCTTCGTTACGCGGCAGAGTGCCGTCCGTAACGCCGTAGAATCCGTGGCTGGCGAACACAATATGCGTGCAAAACCTATGCGGTCCATTGTGGATCTCGACTTTCGGATCGAATGCCTTGACGCTGTGATAGAGAGTGTTGATGTTCTCCCACATCTCACGCGAGATGCGATCACGCATGGTGCGGGCGTTTTCCCGTACGCGATTCAGGCAGGAGACGACAGAGTTGCCATTGTCCTCGCGGAAAGCAAGAAATTCGAAGACGTTATGGGGAGTGGCTTCGTCGTAGAACTTGTAAAACAACTCCTGCTCGCCAGTAATGGTGATGATGCGGTCCCATCGGAGTTGATAAGAGTCCTGCGATTGTTCGAGCAGCATGTGGTACGTGACGTCGAGCAATCGCGCAGTATCTTCGGCCCGCGCCATGTAGCGGGACATCCAAAAGAGCGAATCCGCAATGCGGGAGAGCATCAATCTTCTCCTCTGAGAACCCACGTATCTTTGCTGCCGCCGCCCTGCGATGAGTTTACGACCATCGAACCGGGTTGCAGCGCGACGCGAGTGAGTCCTCCGGGAACGATAGTTACTTTGTCGCCGGTGAACAAGCAATACGGACGGAGGTCGACATGGCGGCCTGCCATGCGACCGCTTGCCGCGTCATAAGAGGGACAGACGGACAAGGGTACCAAGGGCTGAGCAATGTAATTTCGCGGGTCAAGGAGCAATCGGGTGCGGAAGTCGTCGATCATGCTCTTGGTCGACATTGGGCCCATTAACATCCCGTATCCGCCCGACTCACCGACGGCTTTCACGACGAGTTCGTGAAGATGATCGACCACATAGGCGAGATCGTCGGGACGCGAACAGATGTAGGTGTCTACGTTGCGAAGAAGAGGTTCCTGATCGAGATAGTAACGGATCATATCTGGAACATAAGCGTAGACCGCTTTATCGTCGGCGACTCCGTTACCGATTGCATTGGCCAGAGCGACATTGCCGGCCCGATAGGCCCCCATCAATCCGGGTACACCAAGCACCGAATCACCGCGAAACGCGAGTGGATCGAGAAATTCGTCATCGATGCGGCGATAGATAACGTCGACCCGCGTGAGACCGTTGATCGTCTTCATGTACACGACATCGTCATTGACAACGAGGTCGCGCCCCTCGACAAGTTCGACACCCATTTGCTGCGCCAAAAAGCTGTGCTCGAAATAGGCGCTGTTGAAGTTGCCAGGTGTCAGGACGACGATCACCGGATCGGTCGATCGCATGGAAAGAGATCGCAGGATCTGGCACAACTCATCCGGGTAGTGGTGGACGGGAAGCACGCCGTGCCGCTGAAAGGCTCCTGGAAACGTTCGCGTCATGACGAGGCGGTTTTCGAGAACGTAAGAAACACCGCTGGGAGTTCGAACATTGTCTTCGAGAACCAGGAATTCTCCGGTTCGCGAGTCACGCACCAGATCGATGCCGGCAACGTGCGTGTAAATTCCGCGTGGAACTTCCAAGCCCATCGCCTCGCGCCGGAAGTGACGGCAGGAGTATACAAGCGAACGAGGAATCTTGCGATCTTTGAGAATCTGTTGCGGTCCGTAGATGTCGCGGAGGAAGAAGTTTAGCGCGAGCACACGCTGAGTGAGGCCGGCTTCGATCTTGCTCCATTCCGAGAAGGGCAGGATGCGTGGAACCAGGTCGAACGGAAACAAGCGTTCCGTTCCTCGTCCGTCGCTATAGACCGTGAAGGTGATTCCTTGGAGCAGAAAGGCCGAATCGGCGAGTTCTCTTCGCTGCTGGAACTGGCCCGACCCTAAAGCCGCGAGTTCGTCATAAACACGGGAATAATGTCCTCGCGCCGTACTGCGCGCTGAGAACATTTCATCGTAAAAAGAACCGATATTATAGTCGCGGAACAATTCTTCTCGCGCCTGTAGTGCCATGGCCATACCGCTACCTCCGGTACACTTTCCGAAGTAGCGAACGAATTTGTCTGGACAGCATACGCTTGTGCCTTTCCCATGTAACGGCGCTGATAGCCAACGGGGATCAGCAAAATGCGAACGGCATCCGCAGGCCGAACCTACGGGCGCCGTGTACTCGCTACTCTACTCTGTCGCAACGCTAACAGTCAAAGTGATTTTGGCGATGGCCACCATCGGATTTGTTTATGGGACGCGTGGAACGGTATTTGGGTGTCTCCTGTCATACGAAAAAGGGAGATCTCCTTGTTCGTAGGTTGGGAGTCTTTTGGCTGACTATCCGGAGAACGCTAGCCGCCCGTCTGGATCAGCCGCTTGCGGAGATAGTTTTGCTCGACTGTATTCGTCGCCAGGGTGATTGCTTTGCGATAGGCCGCGGCCGCTTCTGAATTGCGATGCAGACGGCGCAGTAAATCAGCGCGTGCCGAGTGTAGCAGATGGTAGCTATCGAGGTCGCCGGACGCCGACAACTTGTCGATGAGCGTGAGGCCGAGTTCCAAGCTCTCTCCCATTGCAATGGCTACTGCCTGATTGAGCCGGATCACCGGCGATGGATTGATGCGTGCCAACTCTTCGTAAAGGAGTGCAATTTGGCGCCAGTCCGTGTCTTGCGCTCGACGGGCATCGGCGTGAACCGCGGCGATCGCGGCTTGAATTTGGTACGGACCCGGGGCGCGCTGCTTGAGGGCTCGTCGAAGCATCTCAGAACCGATTTGCATCTGGCGCCGATCCCATTGACTTCGATCCTGCTCTTCGAGCGTGATGAGTTGGCCATCGCTCGACATGCGGGCCGCGCGGCGAGAATCGTGGAGCAGCATCAGCGCCAGTAGTCCAAGATTTTCCGGTTCGCTTGGCATCAGGCGGTTCAGCAATTCGCCCAGGCGGATGGCTTCCGATGAGAGATCGCGGCGAACAAGCTGGTCGCCTGTGGTCGCGGAGTAGCCTTCGTTGAAGATCAGGTAGACGACGGATTGTACGGCGGCGAGCCGCTCCGGGATACTTTCCGGCGGAGGAATTTCGTACGGGATTCGCGCATCCTGGATCTTTCGCTTGGCACGGACGAGGCGCTGGGCAAGTGTCGCTTCAGGAACGATGAAGGCGCGGGCGATCTCTGTCGTCGTCAGGCCGCCTAGCGTTCGCAGCGTTAAAGCAACCTGTGCTTCTACGGCGAGGGCAGGATGGCAGCAGGTGAAGATTAAACGTAGGCGGTCGTCGGGAAACAACATTTCATTTTCGGAATTGTTTTCAGGGGAAGCTGGATCGTTGGTCGCGGTCACTTCGATGTGGTGTGACACTGCGCCGGCTTTGTTTCGCCGTGTTGCTTGGCGGCGTAACGCGTCGATCAGTTTCCGATGAGCGGCAGAAGCAATCCAGGCGGCGGGATTGTCCGGAATGCCGCGTTCGGGCCAATGGGTGAGGGCCGAAGCGAAGGCATCCTGGAGAGCTTCCTCGGCGAGATCGAAGGATCCTGAGAGGCGGATCAGAGTCGCGATGATTCTGCCCGCCTCTTCTCGGAAGACGAAGCTTGCCGCCGCCTGTACGTCAGGCATTTACGAGCGAAGCCGGCTGCGAGTCCTCCACACGGCTGGGGATCGGCATGAGCCGGTTGAACTCGACCACGCTGGCGCAGCCAGTTTGCGATAACCGGCCGGCCCAGTACTTGGCTTCTTCGTTATCGCGGCAGTCGATGATGTAGTAGCCTGCGAGGGCTTCTTTGGTTTCGGCGTACGGCCCGTCGGTTGTTAGAATGCAACCCGCATCCGATCGCACATAGGCGCCCCTTGCCGAGGGGTCAAGCGGACCGGCGCCACGAAGGATGCCTTGCTTGGCGGTGTCGTCGAGTATGGACCACTGCCGAGTTTTGGCTTGGTCGGACTCGTGCTGTGTCATCTGCTTCGATGGATCGCTGTAGAGAAGAAAAAGATATTCCATTAAGTCACGCTCCCGAGGCGGATGCCTCCTGGCTGAAGTCGACGATTGGACGGATCTCAATGGCCCCGATCTTGGCGTGGGGGATTTTTACTGCCCATTGAATAGCCTCGTCGAGATTGTTGGCTTCCACAACATAGTATCCGCCCAGTTGTTCTTTGGTTTCGGCGAAGGGCCCGTCCGTTGTAACCGTTTTGCCATCGCGAACTTTGACTGTGGTTGCGGTGGAACTCGGATGTAGCGCCTCGCCGGCACGATGGGCGCCGGATTTCCGAACCTCTTCCGTGAAAGCCCAGTAGGCTCCCATTTCGGCTTCGAGCTCTTCTTTAGGGCGCTTCGAGTCCGATGCTTCGTCACAGTAGATCATCAAAAGGTATTGCATGGTTAGTCTCCTATGCCAACGACGGGGATGGTCTCAAAAATCGACAGGTGTACGGCAAATTTTTAGCCGATACCTGCCATCTTTTTCACGGTCTGAAACGTGTCGGTCTGTTCCGCGGATTTGTCAGGACGGTATCGTTTCACACGGGCGAACCGGAGCGCAAGCCCGCTGACGTAACGGGAGCTGACCTGAATTTCATTGAACGCGATCTCGGCGACAATTTTCGGCTCGAGGTAGACCGTGTACTGATCGCGTGCGATCTCGATTTTCTGAAACTCGCTGGTTTGCCACGAGAGCATCTCGTCCGTTAGTCCTTTGAACGTCTTGCCGAGCATGGCGAAGCCTCCCTTTTCAAGGTCGCGGGCT
>DASQLD010000419.1:0-6235 GCA_035630195.1 Bryobacteraceae bacterium | reverse complement strand
GGGATGGCTTTATGTGTATCTGGGCTCAGCGCCTGCAGCCCGAAACCAAGCTACCCGCCGGCGCGGCGTTTGGCGTACACCATTTCCATACATCGCGGAGATCGCTTGCGAATGTGTGGTTGGGTCCGCTCGAGACTTCAGTCGCGCGCGACGCCCTGGTATTCAATCTCGGGGAAGTGACCGGCAATATCTGGCGCGTCTCGCGTGAATAGTTCGCAGCTATATCACCTCGCCAGCAACCGCTGCGCATTTTCTTCGAACACCGCCTTTGTCTGTGCATCCGTCAAGCCGGATTCTTCGACTTTGAGCAGAGATGACTCAAAGTAAAACAGCGGGTAGTTCGAACCGAACAGCACGCGAGGAAAAGAAACTTGCTCGGCCAGTCGCGCTACCGACCCGGCCCTTTCGACCATCGCAAAATCGAAGTAGACTTGGCCAGCTGAAGACAAGGGACCTAACTTCTCTATCTGCAGGGATGGATACGCATTCAGAATGACGACACGCAGACTCGGTTCAGCGGCAAGAGTCTCAGCCAGCGGCGAGCAGTCCACTGGCCCCACTCTCATTAAAGGATGCTGCGTGCGTTCGTCCTCCATGCACAGCGAGATCTGCACGATGAGTTTCCGTGCGGCAGACAGCTTCACTAATTCGCGGAACGTCGGATCATCGAGTTTGTATCCGTGATAGTTAGGATGCAACCGTACGCCGGGCATCTTGTGCTCTTCATGGCAGCGCCGAAGATCTTCCTGCCAGTTTGGGAGTTTGGGATTCACTGAGCCGAGGGGTGTCAGAATGCCTTGCCCATAGCTGCGGCAGTCGTCTGCAAGCCGTGCATTTGCTGACGCAACGTCCTTATGAAAAACCCCGTCGAATGTGCCCGCCCATGCCTGACGCACATTCATCTTGCGCAGCTTCGTCACGAGCGCGGCAGGCTCGTCTCCCGTCAGCCGCCGGAAGGGCCAACGTGAGAGATTCACGTTGACATCGATGATCACGCCTGTCTTCCCTTTGCCCGAAGAATCGGCATTAACATCTGACGAAGGTTCTCCCCGAAAATCATATTCCTTGCCGAATCCGGGATTTCAGCGCCGATCACCTTGGCGAGTTGGGATGCGAAACTACGGCCGGCTCCATCGCTTCCAAATATGACGCGTGAGGCGCCAAGCTCACGCACGGCCATTTCGACGACGCCGGACGTCGGATCAAATCCAGCGACGCAGGTCGCAATATTCCTCACCGGCTGGATCGCACGAATTCCGAGTTCCCAATCGCCACCGGTATGCGCATCGATGAACATAGCCTTTGGATGCCGCAGCGCCAATTTCACCAAGTCGAGCGATGTGGATTCGCCCGGCAGGTTTCCGTTTACTTTGAACCAACAATGTTGGAGGATAACAGCCTTCATTGCTTCCGCCCGCTCCACGATGGCGTCGAGTTCGGGAGCACTGCATCGCTTCGCGACCCATAGCTTCACTGCGACCATCGGTCCGTCGCGTACGCACCTGTCAAACTCCTGGAGGCTGAACGCAAGGTGATTCGGATTCAGATAAGCAAACCCCAGCGCTCGATCGGGCCAGCGCTGAATCGCCCGTATCACCTGATCGTTCTGCTCCCGAAGCTGCTGTGTAGAAGGATTCTCGACAAGTGTATGTCCGAGGGAGAGCATTACCCGCTCGATCTTCATCCGATCCATGAACCGAATCAGATAGGTCATGCGCTCCTCTGGAGTGTCTCCGGTTGCAGAAGTGAGATGGCAGTGCAGGTCCCATATGGAAGGTTTCTTGACTGGTCCCTGAGCAACAGCCCAGGATGCCGTCGCTCCCGACCCAACAAAGTCTCTCCGGCTAATCACCGTTCCTCAGTAACCCCGCACACGAGCGTCGCGGTAGATCGACCGAACTCGTTCGAGCATCGGCTCCGCTTCCAGAACTCCGATAGAACTTGCCATTTCGGCGATGGAAAGATGCGGATCATTGGACCAGAAGATGCCTAGATCCTCGTCTTCGTAGTACCGGAACCCGACTTTCTCTCCGTATTTCGTTCGCAAGGTCTCGCCCTTCTGAAGTCTGGGATGCCAGGGTAGGATTGCGTAACTGAGATCGAGCTCGTGGACCAGCGTTTCATCGGAGAGTAACAGCTGTGCTGGAATCTTGCCGGTCGGCTCAAAAACTGAAGCGTTGTGCCGCCACGTGCTCGAGATAATGTAGCAGCGATTCTGCATCGCGCGGAATGCGGGTTGACTGGTCTGCGGCGACTGAGTCGGCCAGGCAATTAGGTCCGCCCCTTTGCGAGCCAGTTCGTTCCAACCGTAGTCGAATTCCATGTCGTAGCAAATTTGGATTCCCAGCTTGCCGAAATCGCAATCGAAGACGGGCACATCGTTCCCGGGCGAGCACCCGCCCTCAAAGCGGCGGCCGTCTTCAGAAACCACCAAATGCACTTTGCGGTACGCGCCTAACACCTGACCCCGTCGACCGAATAATACCGCTGCGTTGGAGTAACCATTTCGAGGCGCGCTTTCCTTTAGATAAGTCGGCGCCACGATATAACAATTATGTTTGCGGGCGGCGGCCGCAAACGCCTCTTTGAATTGGCCCTCCAACGTAACGGCCGTAGCTGCAACATCCCGGCCGCTCTCTCCAGTCACAGCGACTTCGGGAAGGATCGCGAGGTCTAGCCCGCGCCCGAATCTCTGCTGCGATTCCTCCTGCATCTTGTCCACGTTGCGGGTGAGTTGCGTGAGACGATTCTTCAATCCGGGGTATTGCTCCCAGTACGACTGCATCACAGTACCCACGATCACCTTGCGCGGCGGTCGGGTGGAAGAACTAGGCCGTTGCAATCCCGTCATGACGGGAACCGTTCCGAGTGCGGTCAGAAATGATCTTCGTTGCACGTCAACTCCCTGTGTTTATATACCCGGAAGCGAGACCACGCAACCAGGGCTGAACCTTAGTTCTCAATCGAAGCGACCACAGCGTTTGAAATCAACCGGAGAAGCCGTCCTTCCTCAAGCAAACGATCGGTCAAGATGACACAAATTAGCTGAGTTTCAGGATCGGCCCATGCAACCGTCCCCGTTGCGCCCGCATGACCAAATGTAGAAACGGAGCTTAAATCGCCGAAGAAATTCCATACGATCGAGCGGCCTAGTGCCCATCCCAGCCCCCACGGCGCTTGTAGATGGGAGTTCTGATCGGTCGTCATCGCCTTCACCGTGGCGCGGCTGAAGATCCGCTTCCCGTCGTAAACTCCCCCATTCAGGAACATCTGCAGGAGCACGGCGAGATCTCGTGTCGTGCTATGCATTCCGCCCCAGGGATGTCCCATGTCGCGCCAGTAGGCGCTATTGGATCCGAATCGCGCTGTGTCCTTCTGATCTGCATTCGGCGAGGTCCAGGCTTCGACCGTTCCAGGAATTTCGTGCGAGCCCAAGCCGAGCGAACTGTGATTCATCCCGAGCGGCTCAAATATTTCCTTCTTCTCGAAGTCACGAAGACGCATGCCCGAAACGCGCTCAACGATCTCACCTGCCAGCAGAGTCCCCATGCTCTGATAGCGGAAGCTCGTTCCCGGTGGATAAAGAAGTGGCGTCTTATATGCACGCAGCACGAACTCCTTCAACGGAACGTTCGCCCGCCGCAGTTCGGTATTTTCCGGCAACATGTCAGGCAGTCCAGACGTGTGAGCCAACAAATCTCTTACGCGAATTCTTGCTCTGTCATCGCCAGTAAACTCGGGCAGGTAGCGCGATACGGGGTCGCTAAGAGACACTTTCCCGCGTTCAACGAGTAACATTAATGCGCAAGCGGTCACAGGCTTTGTGATAGAGGCCAGCAGGAACACGGAATCCGGAGCGACGGTAGCGCTTCCTTCTTTGCTCGACAGGCGACCAAAGCTTCGCTGCAGGATTATCTTCCCTTGTCTCGCCACCAGTATGCTGGCCGCCCCCAAACTTCTGTCCTTCACTTCCGATTCGAGGATTGAGGCTGCCGCCTCCAACCGCGGACCCGACATCCCTACCGATGTTGGCGAGCCTGGTACCAGCATCAACTGAGCAAATACAGTCAGAATCATAATGTTTGTCTAGTCTGGCATAGTTACGCTTGGGACATCCGGCAGTCTCTCGGATGTGCGATATGCTCGACGAGCATGGCACACGAACAGATACGATCTGCACTAATGCAGGACATGTTCTCGCTGGAGGGAAAGGTTGCAGTAATCGTTGGCGGCGGTGGAGTTCTTGCGGGCGAGATGGCTCATGGCTTCGCCGACTCAGGCGCAAGCATCGTCGTGGTCGATGTCAATATCGACAACGCCGAAGCGAGGGCGCGCGCCGTACGCGAGACAGGAAGAACGTCTGTCGCCGTTCACGCTGATGCGAGCCAAAGGGAGGACATGGAACGCGCACTTCAGACTACGATTGACAGGTTCGGACGCGTAGATATTCTGATCAATGCGGCGGGTATCAATTCGGGAACGCCCTTCTTCGACATCACGGACGAAGAGTGGCACCGCATTCTCGATGTTGACCTCAAGAGCATGTTTCTGGGGTGTCAGATATTCGGCAGGAAAATGGTCGAGGCGCAGCAGGGAGGTTCCATCATCAACATCTCTTCCATCGCCTCTGATCCACCGCTCTCGAAAGTCTTCACATATTCCGTGGCCAAGGGTGGAATTAACCAGCTCACTCGCTTTCTGGCACGCGAATGGGCTCCGCACCGTATTCGCGTAAACGCAATCCTGCCTGGTTTCGTTCCAGCCGAACAGAATCGCAAGCTGCTTACGCCAGAGCGAACAGCCCAAGTTCTCGGCCACACACCAATGGGTCGTTTCGGCGAGCCGCACGAGCTCGTAGGTGCTGCGATCTTCCTTGCAGCCGAACGGGCTTCATCCTTCGTCACCGGAACCCTGCTGCGGGTAGATGGCGGCTTCGGAGCCATGTCCATCTGATCGTCAAGATGGATAGGTGGACGAGAACACGCTGTCATGTGATCGGATGGGAATTGAGTGACCGTTCCGAGACATAGGTAACCCGGTTTAAGAAACAGTCACAGTGGACGGAGTGGTGGAAGAGCCTGCTCCGCGATCCTGCTGTGCAGTTCTTTTTCGAGCCGAGCGCGACCGCATTCTCCACGAAGCGCCTCTAAAGATGGGGCAGAGGCTCGTCCTCGGAGGTGCTGTCAGCCGCGCCTGCGAGCGGTACTACTACACGTCGACACGCCAGCTACCACAACGATCCGAGCCAACCTCACGGACATGCAGCGCATAGTTGAGGATGCCGAGACACGGTTGGCCCCGGCAAGGCCGGGAGTAGAACAATTCCCCCCGATTTCATCGCTCCTCCGGTGGTTTGGGGTTCTGTTGGAGCTCCTGTTTTCTCGTGTCCCGTCTCATCCTGATTCCTGCCTACACGTCATTGAGCGACGTTGGTTTAGCCGTCACCTTCGTTCGGTCCCGTGTCGCTCGATCCCGATTCACCCCAGGCTAGTCTGTTAGCAATCTGTTAGCAACGGCGCCTCCGTGATAATCTACGCCTTCATGCTTGACCCTTCCGCTCCCCCACCTGTGACGTTTCCAGCCGGACCTGTTAAAGCACCTCGACCACATTGGCTTTCATACATTGCTCCCTCGTGCTCGGCTCTGGCAGCGGTTGCGTCTGTTGTGACGGCCCTGATCATTTTTAAAACGACGCAGAACACGAATCGAACGACTCTCCGCCCGTTCGTGTCAGTCTCATTCACTCAGACGGCGATAGCGACGTCTATGAGAAACAAGGATGGATTTACAGGCAAGCTTTTCATTCCGGGTGTCATTAAGCTGCAGAATCTAGGAGCTACTCCAGCGTACAACGTAGAGTATAAGTTGGTTAGCAAGGATTTCTACTGTACTCAGGTATCGAAGTTTGCTTTAGCTCCTCACCAAGTGAAACCCTTGCCGACATCTTGTCACTCTAGGATTAATCTCAGCGCGAACGGGTACAGCATCTTCAACCTGCAAGGCACAGTTACCTACACCGATGGCTTCGGACAGACGATGAATGAGCCAGTTCTTGTTGCACTTCGCGTGGGAGGCCCACTCGATCATCCTTTCTTTGAACCTAAAACCGGCAGTTGGCTGGATTTGATTAAGGCAGCGTCGAGTCCACAAAGGACATTTCAAGCGCTCGTGCGAGAGGGAAGGCGCGGGTCGCTGCGAGCAGAATGAGACGCCAGCGCTCCTTCGGTTTCAACTG
>DASQLD010000418.1:0-8935 GCA_035630195.1 Bryobacteraceae bacterium | reverse complement strand
TATGAAGGGTGGAAAGCTCTTGAGAAGCTCGAATACGTGCACGCATTGATGGTGGAAGCCCGCGAGAATACTCCTGTTGTCGCTAAGGGTCGTAAAGTGTGGGATGCCAGCAGGTCCCGTCGAACTCTCGCCAAGCACTATGCCGCCAAGCGGAAACTCTACGCTGAAGATTTTCCCGACTTCTACGACGAAGATCTAAGGCGCATATTCGGCAAGCAAGATGTAGGGAACGAGACCGCGGCGGCTGTCTTACGGCGTCTACGACAGCCTCTGCTGACCGCGATTGTGCACTGGACCAATCAGCGCAAATATACGGTCGACATGCTAATTCGAAGGTTGATCGCAAGATGCCGTGAACTCAACCTCCGAGCGCCTCGAGAACGAGAACAACTCACTTTGGAACTTGCTTCCTATCTTGCGGCGATGGTCACGAATCATCTGCATACGGGACGATTCAAGGGGTCCGTCCGACAATAGAGATAGATGAAAGTACTCGTCCTGTTTGACCTGCCGCGGCCGGTCGATCCGAATCAAACATTCACTTTGAAAGCTCTTCGAGAAGAAGAAGACCGGCCCACTGAAGCCGATGTGATCAGTTGTTTGAAAAGGCTTGGGTACGAAGTACAGACATTGGCGGTTTACGACAACATCGTGAGCGTTGTACAGAAAATACAAGATTTGGCTCCGGACGTAGTCTTCAACTTGTGCGAATCATTCTTGAATGATCGGGCACATGAGCCGAATGTCCCGGCGCTCCTCGAACTTTTGAAGATTCCTTACACCGGAGCGGGTCCGGAAGCGCTTCTCCTGTGCAAGGACAAGGCTCTGGCCAAAACCCTGTTGTCCTACCACCATATCCGTATGGCGCGCTTCGTTGTGTCGCGAAAGCGGCAGCCATTGCGACGGATACGTTTGAAGTTCCCAGTGTTCGTCAAGCCTGCGGATCAGGAATCCTCTGAAGGCATCGTTAAGGCGAGCTTTGCGCGCAACGAACCGGACGCTCTCGAAAGGGCGCGATTCATTCATCAAAGCCTGAATGGTGACGCATTGATCGAGGAGTACGTAGATGGCCGCGAACTCTATGTGAGCTTACTAGGAAACAACAAGGTGACGGTGTTCCCGGCGCGGGAACTTTTCTTTGGAGACATCCCGGATGGGGAACCGAAGTTCGCGCATAGCAAAGCGAAGTGGGACGGAGAGTATCGCTGGAAGTGGAAGATCAAGAATGGACCAGCGGCAGAGCTCCCCGGCGGCGTGGAAAAAAAGCTTATAACCGAAGCCAAGCGAATCTATACGTACCTGAAGATCTGCGGTCTTGGGCGAATCGACCTGCGGCTGACGCCTGATAACGAATTGATTTTCATTGAGGCGAACCCAAACCCATCGTTAGCCGAGGGCGACGATTTTGCGCAATCTGCAGCTATGGCTGGATTGAGTTACGACACGCTCATTCAGCGGATCGTGGAAGGCGCAAAAAAGACGTCTTAAGTAGGGTCATCAGGAATCGAAGTTGTCGGCAGTTTTGTAGGCTTCCACCACTTTTCGAAATCCAGCATCGCCAGTTTCGGACATTCCATGCTCCAGACCGAGCAGGCCCTTGTAGCCCTTCTTGTGAATGTGGCGGAAGATGTTACGGTAGTTCATTTCACCGGTGTAAGGTTCGCGACGACCGGGGACGTCACCCGTCTGGAAGTATCCGATCAAGTCCCAATACTGGTCGATGTGATTGATGATATTGCCCTCTGAGATTTGCTGATGATACATGTCAAAGAGTATCTTCACACGGGGATGATTGACTCGTCCTATGATCTCCCCAGCGTGCTCCGAGTAGACGACGAAATAGCCGGCGTGGTCTACTTTGTGATTTAGAGGCTCAAGAACCAGCGTCATCTCGGTTTTATCTAGCAACTCCGCTGCGCGCTTCAGCACTTCGACGCAGTTCTCCGTTTGTTGCGCGAACGTGAGATGGGGGACGCCGAGTCCTGAAGTAGCTGTCGCACATTCATTCCCCATGATGCGGTGAATATCGATAGCCTTCCGCAGATCTTCGAGAAAGCGACCATGACCAGACCGATCGGGCAGGGATGTGGGACGCCATCCGCCACGGTTTACGACGAACACTCCCATCGACATCCCGAGCTCGTCGCGTTTCTTGCGAATCTCTTTGATGTGATCCATCGAGTGCGTAGGTAGACCGTTGTACTCGAATGCCCGGAATCCAGCCTTGGAATACAAGTCGAGTTGCTGAGGCACCGTAAGACCGGGAAGCCAACCGATGCGTGGCGCATAACGAAGTTTGAAGGCGGTCGGCGTTTGGGCCCGCAACATTCGGACTTGCAACAAGGGAGCGGTTGCTACTCCAACTGCTGTAGCGATCCACTGGCGGCGATCAACGAAGCTCATGCCCTCCAGTGTAGGTTAAAGCTGGAACGAAACGCTGCGCCTATCGCCACAGTTGGGACAGATCGAAGGTTGACGTGAAAGTTACGAACAGCGTGTTGTTGAATTCGAAGATCTGACCATTTTTCTGGCCAACGAACTGGTTCATATAGCCGAGTTCAATATTACCCGCTCCGAGCGCGCGCCCGATCCCGACGAACAATCGATTGTGATCAAATGTGCGCGCTCCCATATTAGGCGGAATTCCGAGCAAAATCTCGTCCCAAACTGGGAGATACCAAGTTTTCTCGCTATCCCCGTTGCGCGCCAGAGGCAGCTCCGCGCGGAACATATAGCGGAACCTGTTCGAATACGTGGTGCTGCGGGGATTAGAGGAGTTCGGGGATTCGATAAACCGCTGCTCCAACCGGAATCGCTGCGATATGTTCACACTTGTCCGCGGATGACGGATAACAGCCTGCTGATAAATACGATGTTCAGGGAATGCGCCGGGTCCCGGAAAATCTCCATACGGATAAGTCCGGGTAAAGGCATAACCCACTGTTAAGAGCAGGTTACGATTCGCCTGAAAATTAACGCCAGGGCGAAACTGATATTGCTGCCAGCGAGTAATAATCTGGGCGCGCCGCCACTGAGCATCGAAATGAATGCCCCATCTGCCAGCAACTCTGTGATCGCCTGAGTACGAAAACCAACCATTTTGGTTGAAGTCGATGACATCAGGCTGAGCAAGCAGAGGTATAGAGATGAATACTAATAGTGCGAACTTTTGCATCCGTCCTGCAACTGTTCGTTAGATGGCATAAGTTACAAATAGTAACAATCGAGCGACTTAGTCCTTAGCCGCGGGGGCTTTCAGCTCAGCATCAAGGATGGGCTTCAAGGCTTCTACCTCGAAGGGGCCATTGTAGCGCTTGCCGTTGATGAAGAATGTGGGTGTCCCCATGACCCCGGCGCCGGCGCCTTCCCTTACCTCGCGGTCGATCTGTTCACGGTATTTCCCTGATGCGAGGTCGGCCTTAAAAGTTCCCATCTCGATGCCCGATTCTGCGGCCCAACGTAGAATGTTTTCGCGGGTTAATTGGCGAAAATTCGCGAACATCTTATCGTGCAGCGCCCAGAACTTACCTTGAGCATTCGCGGCAAGTGATGCCTCAGCGGCTGCATAGGCGTTACTGTGAAAATCGAGCGGGAACTGTTTAAAGACGAGTTTGACGTCCTTCGGATACTGCGCCGCTACGGCGAGCGCTTTAGGCGCGGCGAGTGAGCAGTATGGACACTGGAAATCCGAGTATTCAACAATCGTGATCTTCGCAGTTTCCGGACCGTGAAAAGGAGCATCCTTTACCGAGAGTGTTACCGCGTCCTCAAGTAACTTCGGCTTAACCGGTCCTTGCTTCTGTAATTCTCTGAGAACCGCGTAGACTTGCTCCACTGTCTTGCCGGATTTAAATTCGTTGGCGACGGCATTGCCCAATGCCTTGCTGTATCCGCAATTAGGATCTTTGACTCGACATTCCGCAATCTTGAGATTACAGCCACAATTGCAATCCTGCTCTCGGAGTGTCTTGAGGGCTGCCGGCTTCGTCGTCGGCGAAAGGCTCGAAAGGTCCACGCCGGGAAGATCAGTCGTTGTTTGCCAGGGTTGAGACCATAACGTTGTCGCTAGTAGAAGGCCCAGCGAAGCCCCGATGATTAGTGAAGAATCCATTCGAACCACAATGCGTCAAGGTACCACAACAGCTTGCATGGCGAAGACACACGAATTTTTGTCACCGTTGCATGAGATTGGCGTCATATAGCAAGCGTCTAGTCAAAGGAGACAAAACATGGCCCAAGACCTCGAGCAACTAAAACAGAAATATCAATCTGCCCTGACAGCCATCAAGCAACAGGGAATCCAATTGGCGCATATGCACATCCAAGACGGCAAGCTCTACCTGGAAGGAGAGGCTCCGAGCGAGGAAGCAAAAAATGACGTCTGGAACAAGGTCAAGGCTGTTGACGCCACTTACTCGGATCTCACGTTGAATTTGCGTGTGAATCCGGCGTTACAGCCTGCGCAGAGTTCAGGCCAGTCGGCAGCCGGAGGTTTGCAAACTTATACGGTGAAGTCCGGTGATACACTGTCCCAGATCGCAAAGCAATACTATGGCGACGCGGGGCAGTACATGAAAATCTTCGAGGCGAATAAAGATAAGCTGACGAATCCTGACCAGATCAAGCCGGGACAGGAATTGAAGATCCCCGGGTAGAAGTTGCGGGGCCGTGCTTGTTTTGACTAGTGCGGCCCTCTCTCTCACTGACCTGCCGTATAGAGTTGAGAAATCTCACTCTCGTTGAACGCCCGATCGAACGTTGCCACTTCATCCATCAACCCCACATAACTGACTCCGAGACGTATCGCTAACTTGTCGGCTTCCCATGTGAAAGCCTCACGGATTCCGGTGGCGGAAGATACTCGTTTGCCATTTAGGAACAGGGAAGCAGATCCATTTGCGCCGAGTCCCGTCCAGGTAATGGCAATGTGTGTCCATTTCTCCCGAGAAAATGGAGGACGCTCGACAACAAGCAACCTCTTGTTAAAATCGGGATTCTTATCCGGCGGGATGTCTGTCGGATTCCAAGCTTTCAGGTTCCCGAAGACACCCAGGCGAAAATGCCGTGGTACATCATCTTTGGTGAAATCAACCCAGATGGCCGAATCGTTGTAGGCCTTGTCGGTGATCTGAATGGGATCTGTGAAGCCCGGCGCCAGATCCTTCTGTGGGTCGAGTCGCAACCAGAACGATATTGTTCCCTTCGCGAGACTGACGTGTTTTTCGCCACGAAAATACAAAGCGCGAGTATTCTTGGAACGGAAGCGCAGAGCACCGCCGCCTTTGACGCCTGATCCTTTCTCGATCGCAATATCGACATCGCCGGCGCCTGGCTTTGAGTCTCCTTGCTGTTTGTAGTCCGGAGCGCTGTAAATCTTTGCGTCACCCCTGGCGAACCCTGCATTCAGATCGGTATCGAAGTTTGCATGAAGCGTCATTGCGGGACGTAGAGAATCAGGGACAGTGGCGGCGATCGTGCAAACGGACGCACTTAAAACGAGCAGCAGAGAGCGCATAGAAATCGATTGTAAACGTAAATCGCGCCGCGTGCCGAAGAACGTTCTTCACGGCCGTGAACTGAATTCACATCTTGAAAAACGAATGGTTAATGATAATATCCCGAACAGCTTACTGTGTCGAACGCATTACGCATATTAGCTGGATTACTCATAGTTGAAGCTATCTCCGCCGCTGTCATCGGTGGGCGTGTTATCGAAGATCACTCCGGACATCCTGTCACCTCGGCCGAAGTGAAAATCCGCCTCGCCGGAGCCAGGATGCTCTCTGCCGATCTCGAAACTGACGCAGAGGGTCGCTTCCAAACACCTGAGATTCCTGACGGGGAATATCGCATTGCGATATCCAAGCCAAATTATGCTGTCACGTCTTTGAACTTAAATACCAAAGGCGCCTCGCCGCTGTTCGTTCGTCTGATTCGTGGCGGAGCCGTGCAGGGTGTGGTGATGGATCGAGACGGCCAGCCCGTCACTAGTGCGTCTGTGTTTGCCATCTCCAAACTTGTGGGGTCTGCGACTCTAAAGCGTGTGCTGATGCCGGGGCGCCACGCGACTACTGATGCGAAGGGCCAGTATCGCCTCTATAATCTTGCACCCGGGCGCTATGTGATCGTTGTGTCTTATGGCGCATCAACGACGGCAGTGGGATCAAGCGGTAGCGCGGCAACGTCCTCGCGTCTCGGTTCAGGCTTCCAGTTCTATCCGGAGAACCCTCGACCTCGAGTATTCGAGATCACGGGTGGTGAGCAGCATCACAATATCGATTTCAGTCTGGAGTCAAGCGCGGTCTACTCGGTAAGCGGTAAGGTTGAGCTGCCGGAGGCAAAAGGAACATTCTGGCTGGCGCTGACTTCCGTTGAACAAACTGCCATGGCGTCCGCGATTGCGCAGACAAACGCGGAAGGCCACTTCAACTTCACGAATGTTCCCGCAGGGTCCTATCATCTCTTCGCTTCCGGGCCATCCAGGGCACGAAGCAGTCATGGCGCTCACCTGGATAAAGATCCCTACTTTGCTCGCACACGCCTAGACCTCACCCAGAATGTGGAGGGATTGACGATCGCTGTCGATAAAGGGCGGTCGCTAAGTGCTCAGCTTAGCGTGGATCCTTCATCGAAGCTGGATCCCGCGTGTGCCAAGGTTGCTCAGCTAGTGTTATCGTCCTTGGAAGACTGGGGATCTCAGCTCGAGACTAAAACGTCTATCGACTTCGCAAAGCCGGCATCCGTTGCTTCTCTTGCGCCGGCGCGGTACTCCGCCACTGTATCGGGGCTCGCCGCTGGATGCCATGTGGCAAGGGAGATTGCCGTCGATCTCTCGGGCTCTTCCACTCCCTCGATAAGCATTCCGATCTCGTCACCCGGAAACATACGCGGGCTGCTCCAGAATGCCTCCTCTGGAACCACCGTGGGATTAGCGCCGGAAGATGGGTCGGCGCCAGTTTCGATTGCAATTCCCAACGCTGAGGCACGCTTTGAATTCTCTGCTCTGCAGCCTGGCCGTTATCGTATCTGGACTCAATCCTCGAAAGCCGAGCCCGCGTCGGGGTCCAACACGATGGAAATCGAAGTGCGTGGTGGAACTACGGTAGATGTGAATCTAAGTTCAGTAATGGCTCCAGCACGATGAGACTTGTTTCCGTCATCCTTCTTCTGGGCGGATTGCGCTCGGCTGGCCAAACGACTGTTCCGAAGCCTACCGAACAGGCGACTGGTTCCATTAGCGGTACGGTTCGCGATGCGGCGACCGGAACTCCGATATCGGATGTTCAGGTCTACGCTAATCGCTCCTCGCGCGATTCTGTTATGGCTGTCAGCGATGCGCAGGGACGCTATGCGCTGCGCAATGTCAAGCCAGGCCGGCAGCCAATCAGTGCGGTGGGTGGTGCGAAGGCCGGAGTGGGCCCTAGTCAAACCGCTACACGGTTCGTTTCGTTGCTTGCGGGCCAGGACCTTACAGCAATCGATTTTCAGATTTCCAACCACGCGGCCATAACCGGCAAGATTGTCGACGAAAACAAGGAACCGGTTGCGGACATCACTGTCTTTCTGATCGCACGCGAGTATGCGCTGGGAATGTTGCGATATGTGTACGCGGGAATCACAACCACCGACGACCGTGGCGAGTATTCGATGAAGCGAGTGGCTCCTGGACGCGCGTTTCTCCTCATGGCTCAAAAGCGGCCCTGGAAACTTCCCGCGATCTCGGAATCGCCGCTCGATCCCAAGGCGAGGAAAACGATTCCAGCAGTAACGTTCTATCCGGGCGGCACATCGGCCACAGGCGCAGAAGCATTAGTTCTGCGTCCAGGGGAGCTGCGGGAAAGCGTAGACATTCGAATGAGGCGTGGAGCATCTCGCTGTATCGAAGGTTCAGGACAGGCGACAGGTGGCGCAGAGGAGCTACGGTTCCAGATATCGGATCGCCAGCCAACTAGCGGAGCTTCTGGCGACGGCGCGATGTTCGTCATGTCCCCGAGTGGTGTCACTGGTCCTGATGGCAAAATGCGTATCTGCGAGTTGCCCCCCGGTGAATATCAGCTAACGGTGTACCCCAATGTAGCCGATGGTCCGCCGAGCTTTTATGGAACAGCTTCTATTTCGATCGGTGATCGCGATGTGGACAAGATCTTAGTAAATGCGCGTTCCAGTGTTTCGCTCGCGGGTGAAGTGGTATGGGTCGGAGAAGCTCCTGATCCTCCGATTACAAGTCAATTGGCCTTGGTACTTCGTCCCCTTACTCGGGCGCCATGGTCAGGCGAGACGGACGCTGTTCGAACATCGATCCCAGGCCAGTTCTCGTTCAAGCACTTGCTTGTGGACGAGTACGGCCTGCAAACATTCGGCGTCCCGGAGGGAGCCTACGTCAAAGATGTCACCTATGGCGGGCGAAGCGTACTTGGCGAACCGCTGCAAATCGGCTCATCAATTGGCGACGGCGGACTGAAGATTGCGCTCGCCCGTGACGGGGGAACCGTTGCGGCAAGCGTCGCCGATCGTGACGGCAAGCCTGTCGCCGATGCGCACGTAATTCTGCTGCCCGTTACAGTGAATTCGGAGGCCTCGCTTGCTACGAGCATGCTTTCCGGTCAAACTGACCAAAACGGCGCTTGGAAGTCGCCGCAAGTCAGCGCCGGCAAGTACCACGTCCTAGCGAGTCCTACTGCTATCAACAAGAGTCCTGAGAGCATCGCAAAGCTTTGGCGTGCGCGTCATCGCGCGCTGGAAGTCGAGCTTGCTCCGAACGGCACGTCTCAATTGAAGCTAATACCAGAAACGATTGAACCTAAAACCGGCAGTTGGCTGGATTTGATTAAGGCAGCGTCGAGTCCACAAAGGACATTTCAAGCGCTCGTGCGAGAGGGAAGGCGCGGGTCGCTGCGAGCAGAATGAGACGCCAGCGCTCCTTCGGTTTCAACTG
>DASQLD010000417.1:0-4229 GCA_035630195.1 Bryobacteraceae bacterium | reverse complement strand
TCCAGGTCCTGATATCCCCCGGAATGACGGATGGCCGCAGAATGCGATCTATCCAGTACGACACCGTCGATGACACTTACCCACGCTTCATTCGCGACGAAATTCTTCCGCTGGTCGCCGAAAAATACAACATCCGCAAGGACGGCTACAGCCGCGCGCTAGCGGGTGATTCCTCGGGAGGAATTTGCGCGTTCAACGCGGCATGGCAGATGCCGGACGAGTTCAGCCGTGTGCTGTCGCGAATCGGCAGCTTCACCAGCATCCAGTGGCATCCGGGCAAGATCGATGGGGGCAACGTCTATCCCTTTAAGATCCGGAAGGAACCAAAGCGGAACATTCGTGTCTGGCTGCAGGATGGAAGCGGTGACCTCGAGAACAATCACGGAAGCTGGCCTTTACAAAATGTCCAGATGGCGAATTCGCTCAAAATGCGCGAATACGACTATCACTTCAGTTGGGGTAACGGCACGCATAGCCGCAATGGCGGGCACGCCGAACTCGCCGAAGAAATGATCTGGTTGTGGCGCGATTACGATCCAAGTAAGACCACGCATACATACCAGGCGGATCCGGCGGAGAGCGCCAAACCGATGTGGCGCATTCAGTCGCTGAACCGCTAGGAATGTCGCTGCACAACGATTCCTGTAACCAGGGCATCCCGCGGCCCATCTAAACCCATGCGTACCGCGGAAGTTGTGGATAAATCGTTTTCTAACTTCTGCTTGACGCGCATCCGGTTCGGCATCACTATTAGAACTGGGAGGTGTCACGTGAGTTATAAGAATCTGTCATTTTCGGTGGCCGTGGGATGCCTCCTGGCGAGCTTCGCCTCCGGGCAGGACGTAATATCCGCGAAATCGGGTTTGATTCATTACATCGAAGGCGATGTGTTCCTGGCGGACAAAGCCGTCGTCCAGAAATTCGGTGAGTATCCCGAAATGAAGACGGGGCAAAATCTGCGAACCGAAGTGGGCCGAGCCGAAATTCTCCTGACGCCCGGTGTCTTCCTGCGTATGTCCGAGAATTCGGAGATTGCGATGACGAAGAACGCGCTTACCGATACCCAGATCGATATTGTGAAGGGCTCGGTACTGCTCGAGGCTGGCGAGGTTTTGAAGGAGCATGGGATCGAACTTACCGTTCAAGGCTCTATTCTCGACGTGCGCAAGCGAGGCGTGTTCCGAATCGATGCGGGCACTCCTCCCCGTGTTCGAGCCTATGATGGCGAGATCACTCTAGTTGAGACAGGTCGTCCGGTAAACGTCAAGGAAGGCAGGCAGTTACTGCTGACCAGCGTCCCTGTAGTCGAGAAATTTTCGACGGACGATACGGACTCGTTCTATAGATGGGCCGGCCGTAGGTCAGGATATCTCGCGTTGGCGAACGTTTCGGCCGCTCGGCGAATGTATGACAGCTATGGTCCTGGTTGGAACGCAAGCGGCTGGTATTTCAATCCCTACTTTGGAATGTATACCTACTTCCCGGCTCGCGGACGTTATACCAACGCTTGGAACCATTCCTACTACGCTCCGATTCCACCGGCCGCAATCCGTCAGCCGATGCCTTCGATGGACTCATACATGGGAATGGGCTCGTCGCGAGGCATGTCCAACTCCTCTGGTGGAGGCTATTCCGGGGGTGGTGGATATCAAGCTCCTGCGACCGTCGGCGGTGGCGCTCCTGCCGCTGGACCGGCGAGATCCGGCGGCGGCGGTGGTGGTGGCTCACGTGAAGGCCGCGGCGGCTCCCGTTAATAGCTGTGCAATGCTGTTGATGTGAAGATCACCTTCTGGGGTGCTGCTCGAACCGTCACTGGGTCGATGCATCAAATTGACGCGGGCGGGCAACGATTTCTTCTCGACTGCGGCACTTTCCACGGAAGACGCCAAGCGGCTAGAGACATAAATACAAAGCTACCCTTCAAGGTGTCCGACATCCACGCCGTGATGTTGTCGCACGCTCACATCGATCACAGCGGCAATCTCCCGACTTTAACCAAGTACGGTTTCAGCGGACCCATTTATACCTCGCCCGCTACCGCCGATCTATGTGATCCCCTCTTGCAGGATTCAGCCAACATTCAAGAGAAGGATGCGATCTTTCTCAATAAGCAAATCTGGCGAAGGAAGTCCGTGCTTGGTGAGGCAAATGGTTCCCAAACAGTCGAACCCATCTACACCACGGAACACGCGGAGCGCGTTCTCACGCTCTTTAATCGAGTGCTCCTCCACACGCCGATGCAGGTCGGTGACGATCTCACCTACGAAACTTTCGATGCAGGTCACCTGCTCGGGTCGACCAGTATGGTTCTTGAATCCCGCGATACCGGTAAGCCGGTGCGGCTCTGCTTCTCAGGTGACGTTGGCCGTATTAACTTGCCCATCATTCCGGATCCGGAGCCTTGCCCGCAAGCCGATTACTTGATTCTTGAAAGCACTTATGGCGATCGCCTTCATAAAGATCTGGGCCGCGTCGCCGACAAGTTGGTCAGCGCGATCGTCAGGACCAGCGAGCGTGGCGGACGCATCGTTGTACCTGCTTTCGCCCTTGGACGGACACAGCAGTTAGTTCTGTTGCTGCACCAGCTCGTAAATGAGAATCGTATTCCGCTAATTCCAATCTTCATCGATAGCCCGCTGGCCTTCAAGACGACTAGTGTATTTCGGGCACATCATGACGCGCGCGACGCGGAGACAAACGCTTTCTCCGATCTTGGTAAAGATCCTTTCAGCTTCCCGCGTCTTCGCTATATTCAGGATGTCAACGAATCGAAGGCCCTCAACGATCTGCGTGGGCCGTTCATCGTCATTTCCGCGTCGGGTATGTGCGAGGCCGGTCGCATCCTTCACCACCTTCGGAACAACATCGAGAATCCGCGCAACACGGTGTTGATTACAGGCTTCCAGGCAGAACATACGCTCGGGCGCAAGATCGTAGAGGGTCATCGTGAAGTGCCGATCTTCGGCGATCCCATGCGTCTACGCGCCGAGGTGGTCACGCTGAACGAACTCAGCGGACATGCGGATCAAAGGGAATTGCTGACGTGGATCAAGCCGGCTGTTCCGGGGTTGAAGAAGATTTTCTTGGTCCACGGCGAATACCCACAGCAACAAGCTCTAGCTAATGCGATTGAGCAGCAATATGGGATTCCTGTTGTCATCCCGTCACGGGGAGACAGTTTCGTCTTGTGAGCGCATTCATTCCAACGCTTCGTAGCGCGTTCCTCTATCTCTCGCGCCAGAAGCAGTTGCGTCACTGGATGGAGACGTCGAGTCTTGCGCATAGGCTCACCGAGCGCTTTGTCGCCGGTCTTCGATTGGAAGAAGCTATTCGAGCAGCATCCGAACTGCAGCGCGCTAACATGTTGAGCTCCCTTGATTATCTTGGGGAGAATGTCAAGCAACTCGAAGAGGCCACCCAGGCGCGCGCCGAGTATCTTGCGGCTCTACGAACCGTCTATCCGCTGCAGGGAACCGTATCGGCAAAGCTCACGGCATTAGGCCTCGATATTTCCGAACAGGCGTGCAGGGACAACGCCAACGCCCTAGTGAGTCTGGCCTGTGAGACAGGGACACGTGTCGAGTTCGATATGGAAGACTCTTCCTACACCGAGCGGACGTTGAAGATCGTGCATCTGCTGCACCAGCAACACGGCGGAGGCGTACGCGCGGTGATTCAAGCGTACCTCTATCGAAGTGAGGCGGACATTCACGAGTTATGTGATCAACACGTACCTGTGAGGTTGTGCAAGGGCGCATATAAGGAGCCTTCCGACAATGCATTCCCCGAAAAGGCGGCGGTCGACGCGAATTACGTCAAGCTGATGAAGGTTCTGTTCGATCGCGGCACGTATCCAGGCATCGCGACGCACGACGACAATATGATCTCGGCGACTCTCCAGTACGTGGACGAGCGGCGAATTCGGCCGGATGCTTTCGAATTCCAGATGCTTTATGGTGTCCGCCGTGAGTTGCAGCAAAGAATCGTGAAGAAAGGACACCGTCTGCGTCTGTACGTGCCTTATGGCGCCGCTTGGTATCCCTATTTCATGCGCCGGTTGGCGGAGCGGCCCGCGAACATTCTCTTCCTTGCCAAGAGCCTATTCAAGGGATAGACTCCCTAACGGCCGAGCCAGCCGCCATCGACGACCAGAATGGAGCCGTTTACATAATCAGAAGCGCGCGATGCCAGAAAGATGATCGCGCCTTTGAAATCGTCAGGTTCTCCCC
>DASQLD010000416.1:0-5002 GCA_035630195.1 Bryobacteraceae bacterium | reverse complement strand
CCACACCGGCACTTTGCAGTTCACTAGCGATGGCCGGCCGATCGCGACAATCACGTCGATCAGGATTTCCCCAACTAGTACATGAACGATCGTGAACCAATCCCGGAAAGCTCGCCGCCGTTTGGCAAAGCTGCGGCCGAGTCCAAACGATGCGCGCCAGGTTTGCACATGATTCGGGTGACGCGCTTCATCGTCTCTCAAGTGCTGCACTTTCAGGTCACCCGAGATCAGCAAGCGATGCGTTCTGCCCACTTCCATCGAGAAGTCGCGATCCTCGACGATGATCTTCTCGTCATACTGCAGTCCTTGGATAGCCGACCGGCGGAAGATCTGGCAAAAGCCCGGGAGCCACTTTACTTCGCGGACACCGGAGAATGGTTGGAAGAAACTCAGCGGAACACTGCGCCCGAGATGACTTGCATCTCCAGGTTTCAAACTCGGCGTGATCCCCAGCAGCGCACGGAAACGCCACCGACCCCCAACTGACGTTGAATAATTGACCGTGTCAAATCCTGTCAACCCACCGACCTCTGCATGCTCTGACTCATTCAGAATCGAAACAGCTTGGGCTAGAAACTCAGGGCCCACGAGCACGTCGTCATCAAAGAAACACACGACATCGCCAGTTGTTCGTCGCAAGCCAACGTTGCGCGCCGGGGCCAAGCCCTTTGGAGCGGCAACGTAGCGAACTCTAAGCTTCGTCTCTGTCGCGGGAAAATCTAGCTCTGGTTGGGTCGCCGAGCCTACGATCAATACTTCGGCCTGGCGATACGCCTGTGCATGCAGACAGTCGATAAGCTTCCCGAACAATTCGGGTCGCCGGATGGAACAGATGATTACCGAGACAAACACGAGTTTCTATCGAACGGTAGCGGCCAAGGCCGTCTTTGGAGTTGCAATAGATGTTGCGGAGTAAACGCCTTCTACTAGGCGCAAAAGTTGCAGGCAGTCATCAGCAGTACCGACCGGTTCAGAGGATCGCCCTTCGACCGTCGCGATAAATGCGCGAAGTTCGTCGGTGAAGGAAACATCCTCAAGCGGGTATTCGGTGCGCGTCGCGGTAAACTCCGGCTGCAGCCACTCCCATCGCCGGTTATAGGTCAACACTTGCGGACCATAGAATCCACTTCGGCCGCGTAGTTTCAGTTGCCCATCCGTACCAAAGAAATCAATTGAGAAGCGGCTCTTCCATTCCGTGAGGCTGATGTGAACTTGGGCTTCAACGGTTTCACCGGCGCTAAGGAGCAGAAACGCGTTGTCCTCAACATCAACCTCCCAGAACGAACGTGTAAGGGCAGCGCCATTGACCGCAAGCTCGCCTCCCGCCTGCCGTATCAAATCAAGAAAATGAATACCCGGATCGAGTAAGGATCCGCCACCACATTGGGCTTTACTTGTCTTCCACTCGAATTCCATCCCGGGTCGGCCACCATGGCCAAGTACACAGCGCAGGTGGGTAAGCGCTCCAATCGATCCATCCGTGATCATCCTCATTGCCTGACGGACACCCGGGTAAAAGCGGTAGTTAAACCCGACGGCGGCCGTCCTGTCCGGAGGACACTCTCGTATAATCTCCTCGCATTCAGACGACGACAATCCGAGCGGCTTCTCGCAAAATATATGCTTTCCTGCGTGCAAGGCGTCAATGCAGATCTGCTTGCTCAAGTAGTGCGGTACCGCGATGACGACAGCATCAATCTCCGGTCGGGCTAACAGCGCTTGCACCGTCTCGTCCGCCGAGCAATGGAAATCTTTCGCAAGCGTAAGCGCCCGGTTTTCGCTCGGGTCGAAGACAGAGATCAGGTGAGCTTGTGCAATGGCTGTCACCGCTTGCGCGCGGTGCTTGCCCATTAGGCCACAGCCGATAATTCCAAAATTCATGGTTGAACTCTTCGAAGGGTGTATGTGTCGGCCGGTAGATCCGCAAGAAACTCCTGATAGGAATCCTTCGCGTGAATGAACCTACCTGTGATGTGATCCGATTGCGTCGATGCCAGAAATAGAAGCAAGGCGACTGGCTGATCCATGGTTCCAACGCTGCGGACTTCCCCGCCCGCAGCCCGAACGGCGCGGAGCATCTCTGTATCGATGGCTCCTGGCGCAATGGAATTGACTTGAATGTTGTAGCCGGCACACTCCTGCGCTACGGTCTCCGAAATTCTCACGACGGCAACCTTGGATGCCGCGTAGGCCGTAAAGCGGGGATACCCATAGGCGGCGCCGCCGCCCGCGAAATTCATGATCTTGCCGGAGTTGTTGCGGATCATGTGAGGAAGAACTGCTCGCATGGTGTTGTAGGTGCCGAATAAGTTGACGCGAACTGTGTCGAACCACTCGTCCGGAGAAGTGGTCCACATGTCACCTGCCGGTCCCAGAATTGCAGCGGCGTTAATCAAAACATCCACCCGGCCCCACTTTCTCACGGCCGCGTCGATTGCCGATTCAACCTGAATGGAATCGGCTACATCGCACCGGTGGGCCGACACTTCTGTTTGGGAGCGTAGATCATCCGCCACTCTGACGACATCTTCCGATCGTGCGAGAAGGAGCAGCCGCGCGCCCTGTTCTGCGAATGCTTCCGCGGCGGCGCGTCCAATTCCTCGACTTGCGCCCGTGATGCAGACGACCTTGTCTGTCATGCCGCCACCCGCTGTCCCGCTGAGCGTTCAAAAGCGTCGATCGAGTCCTCATAGAACTTCGCGATCTTCGGGAGCACGGCTTCCATCGCGAACTGTGCGCGTACTTTTTCCCGCCCAGCCGCTCCGAGACGAGCGGCTAATTCGTCATCCCCCAGCAGACTTTTGATCGCACCCGCAATCTGGCTCGGGTCATAGGGATCGATCAGCAAACCATCGTGGCCATGCTCAATCGCTTCCGGACCGCTAGTACGAGTTGAATAAATGGTTGGACAAGCCGCCGCCATTGCTTCGAGCGGAGCAAATGCAAAGGCCTCTGCATACGACGGAAACACCGCGGCGCGAGCTGTGTTTAATTCTTCGAGCACTAAATTACGCAACGTGTGCCCGTGAAAGTGAACAGAACTGCGAGCAGTCTCGCCATATCCAGCCATCAAGGAAGGCAATAAGTTGCTCGGATCCTTTCCGAAGATATGAAGTTCAGCTTCCGGACAATCCGCAACAACATGCGGCCACGCTCTCATTAGGGACGCGATACCTTTTTTAAGAGTGAGCGTTCCAGTGAAAATGATCCGATTGCGCGAGCGTTCGTACGGATTGGCCTGCTCCGGCAGGGACACCGGGTTATATGTGACCGTATCAGCGGGTTTCGATCCAAACAGCGCCTGGGTTTTGACCGCGGTATAGCGGCTAACCGAACACCACGAGTCGGCCCGGCGCAATGACGCGCGTTCTGTCGCGAACGCCAACCGGGATCGCATTGTATGAGGCTTGCCCAGCTCTCTGCGAAAGTATGATCCCGATCCATGCGTGCGTACGACAACTGGAATCGGCAGGCTCGGCCATCCCGCAGCCCATCCTTGAAAATCAGGTATTTCTACAACATCGATAGCTCGCGCTCGCGACCACTCTGCGATCTGACGAAACAACTTATAACGAGTGCGGAGCGACAACACGTCTTTGTGTTCGTGCTCAAGCCGAAACACTTCAACACCTTCGTCCACTTCGTATGCCGGAGACGCAGACGATTCGCTATAGACTCCCACACAGCGCACTTTGTAGCCGAGCTTCACCAGCTCGCGACCGATGATCTGTGTGAAAGTTCCGATGCCGCCATGAGGAGACGGAGGATATTCATTGCATACAAAGCAAATACTTCGCAGCATCTTAGCTTGCAATCCGACGCAGAGCCTCAACGATACGAGACGCCGACGAACCTACTGGCACCCCAAGCTGCAGGTCAACGAGTTTTCGACGCGCCTCACGATCAAGTGATGGATCTTCGAGATAAGCATTCACTTGGTCCGCCATCTCGTCCGCCGATTTGGCGAAACGAGCGGCGCCCAGCTTCACAACAGGCGCATAATGTTCCCATTGATAGTAGTGATTCCACAATGGCACGTCACCCGGCGGCGAAACACCCACGTCAAACGCAACGTTGACGACCGGTTTATCATGAATCGCAAAATCGAGTGTCATCGTTGACGCAAGATTCACGTTCACATCAACGTAGCGAGTGAGGTTCGTCAACATCTGCGCGTCCTCTTTCGAGGGCAGACAACGAGACCAGTTCCCCGGCTCCAGGTGATCCCATTTGGGCTGGGAATAAAGCATCCCCGGGTACTCGGCTCGAACCTCGTTATAGCGCGTGCCCGGATCGACGGGGCAAGGACGAACAAGCACCTGAGGATTCCCTTTAATCCGGCCAGAACGAACTAATTCGAGCAGGATGCGCACGTGCTCTTGATCTTCCGGGCTCGTATCGGCGTCGCCTCCCGAATAACAAATCAACTTTCGATTTGGGTCTGCGCCAATGCGGGAAAAGAATTCGTCGCGCGACCATCGTAACGATTCATCTGCATAGCAATCGAACTGCGGCGTGCCGACGATATGAATACGGCTATGCGAGACGTGCGGATAGTACTTGAGTAGCTCACGCCGCATGTGATCACTCCAGACGAGATAGTGGTCAAACGGCGCAGCAATGCGGCCCTTGCTAGTCAGGTTGTCCCAACTCACAACAAACGTCACCGTCGGAATTCCCAGAGACCTTGCCGCCATCACGACAGGGAGCGAGTTTGCATTGCGTTGATTCGCGAACAGGATCACGCCCGGACGACTTTGTTCGAGAAGCTTTCGATACTCCTGCACTTCCGGAAAACTCCCGACGCTGCGGCAATAAGCATTCTCGAGCATCCGTATCGAGGATGGAGACGCGGCGAGTTGACCCACCAAGCGGGCCGTGTGCGCCGTTGCGCGCGTTCTCCACGATCCTTTCACCGCTCTCTTGCGATTGAATCGCATGGAGCACGTATCCGCCCAGTACATCTGCGCATAGGCGAGTGACTGCCGAAGGCCAAACGCCA
>DASQLD010000415.1:0-6549 GCA_035630195.1 Bryobacteraceae bacterium | reverse complement strand
CCCTTCCTTGAACGGCGGCGGCGCGGATCCGAACGATCCCTGCGCGCGAAAATTCGGCAGAATATTGACGATCCCGTCTTGCGGGGCCGTTAAAACCATCTTTGTCAAATAACCTTTGGCGCGATCGACATCCCGAACCGTCTTGTCCTTGCGTTGCTGCAGCCGCTCGAGATCAGCCTGTTGGGTGGTGTTATGAGCTCCCAGCACTGTGTTCACCTGCTTCAACTCGCCTTCCGAGATACCAACATCCAGACGGCTCTTGGCGCCTTCGATCTTCGATACAACCTCAGCCTTGCTGGCATCGAGCTCGGCGCGCTTCAGATTGTATTGCGCGGTCATCAGGTTCATCGCGTCCTGCTCGTCCACCATGCGATGGGAAGCCTTGGTCTGAATGATTTCGCTGTCGACCGTACGAACCGTAGTGTTGCGCTCAAGTAAGTTCTGTTCCTGCTGAGCGGCGTCAAACTCGATCACAACCTGACCCTTCTTCACCGGCTTGCCCGATTCCGCGATGCGGACAATACGAGGCTCCGGCACCTGCGGAGCAGCCAGGACAACCGAGTTATTGCTGCGCATTTCGCCACGCGTGCGGACAGCGATCACAAATTCCGCCGTTCGAACTTTAGCCACCGGCACTTCGACCTTGGTTTCTTTCGTCGCGTACTTGTAGCCGTAGATGCCCGCTGCCGCCAGTAGGATCATCAGCACCGTTCCTGCAATTGCGCGATTCCGGCGGGTCGCTCCGGTCTGCCCGAGCCTTTGTTTCGGCTTGATATCTTTCGACATAATGTTCCTCTAATAGCCTGCGCCGGATACGTACACTTCGAGCATCACAGCCGTGCTTGGCGCCTTAAGTTGTCACAGAATAAACTTCCGACGAGTGGCCCGCTTTTAGGTCTGCTCCCGGGAGGGGCCGCTTCGCCCAATACTCCGAATCTTCTTCAATCCACTGACTTTCGCCGCAGACGAAGAACTGAGGGACGGAGGCGGATCTTCGGCAACCAGTTCCCCTGGCTTAAGCCCGGACCGTACCGCGACCTGAATGTTATTGCTAATTCCTATTTCGACATCCCTGTGCTCCCAACCGCTATCTTTCTTGACGTATACATATGGTGTAGCGTCGGGGGAGTCACGAAATACCGCTGATAGCGGCGCGAGTGTCGCTTGCTGCTCAGACTCAACGACAACATCAATGCTGACCGACAGATCGGGGATAATCCTCGGATCCATGCGATCGATTTTCAAGATAACCGGAATATCTTTCACAAACGCTGCCCGCATGCCGCCTGGACGTGTCATAGCGCCAATGGCGTCGACGTGGGCGGGAACTTCCAGATCCGGGTAGGCGTCGAAGCGAACCATCGCTTTCTGTCCGAGCCTTAAGGAGTCGACATCCACCTGATTGACAGATGCATTGATCACCATCGAGGATGTATCGACGATCTGCATGAACATCATGCCCGGGAAAAGCTGATCGCCCGGTTGGATTTGCGCAAACTCCGTGCCTCGGCGCGTGTTCTGCATTACCGCCAAGCCGTTGATAGGCGCCTTGATAAGCATACGGTCGGCGTTGGCTTCCGCGCGTCTTAGTTCGACGTGCGCTTGCTGCTGCTCTAGCCGGGCATTCTTCAGTTGACTCTGTTGACCAATCTGAACAAACTTCACTTCCGCGAGAAGCTGCTTGTACTTTGCTTCCGCTTCTTCTGCCGTGAGCCGGGTGCGCTCGGCATCAATCCTTCCGAGCACGGGAATCGTTTGAACGTCCAACTTGGCTTTTTCGAGATCCGCCTTCGCGTTCGCGATTGTCTGCGCGTGGGATTCGAGAGTCACTTTTAACTCGGCTTCAAGCTTCCGAATACTCGCCTCGATTTGCGCAACTGACGCGCGATAATCTTCCAGCCGCTGCATCATGTATTGCCGGTCAAACTCAGCGACGACCTCACCCTTCTTGACCTTGGAACCCGGCTTGGCAGCGTCCTGTAAAACGAGCATGAACTCGGAACCACCTCCGCCGCCGGTCCCGCCGCCACCCCCGCCTGTGCCCGAACCGATGAGGGATCCCGACGTCGATCCGAGGTTCGACGTTGAGGAACTGCTCGACGAGGAAGAAGTCGAGGAGGACGAAGAGGACGAAGACGACGAAGAGCCAGATCCCGTAGAAGAGGACGGTGTTCGGTTAATGCGCGAAGTTGAGTTCCGGAAAGCTTGCGATCCACCGCCTGTATTCAGACCATTGGTGGAAGTGATCGAGGGAGCCGCAGAAGCCGATGAGGTATCGCTGGACGAACTGCCGCTGCTACTGCCGCCACTGCTACTCCCGCCACCGGATGTACCCGTGCCGCGTGATTGAAGCTGGCTGCTCCCACCCCCGCCGCCACCACCGCTGCGAAGACTGCCGTCGCGACCGCCGCCGCTACGGTTTCCACGTAGTTGCGGACTAATGAGAGAGGCGAATTTTTCGGCGCCGGTTGTGCCTGTGAGACGAATCGTCCGGTCAATGGAGCCTTGTGTGACGGTTCCAGTTCGCACCACGATGGCCGCCAACTGGGACTCCTGCGAGGGCTTGCGAGCAAAATGAACGCCTCGCTCGATCCCGATTGCTGCCAAAATCAGAAAGACAATCCACCCTATGCGCTTGGGACCATTGCTCTTAGGCTTTGGTGGAACCAGCGACGGAGCGGATGGCGCCACGCTGGGTGGAGGCGCGAGAATCGGCGCGGATGCGCCACTGCTCATCTGGGAGTGCATCGGAAACCCTTACCGGCCGACATCTCGGGAACCATGATCTTGGAATTGTTAAGACGAACAAACTACACGGAAGGTTATCTTAAGGAGGGTTAAAGCGGGCAAGATTCCGTAGTTTCCTGCCCGCGAATTGTAAAGAATAGCTAACGAATCCTCGCCGGCTGTTTAGCCGGACATCGCGCCGAGGAACTCGGCATTGCTGCGGGTCTTGCTCAACTTGTCCAGCAAAAGCTCCATCGACTCGGTAGCTGATAATGGATTCAATACTTTACGAAGAACCCAAACACGATTCAGCTCTTCGCGAGGCATTAGCAACTCTTCCTTACGAGTACCGCTCTTATTGATATCGATCGCCGGGAACACGCGTTTGTCGACCAGCTTCCGGTCGAGATGGATTTCCATGTTGCCGGTACCCTTGAATTCTTCGAAAATCACGTCGTCCATGCGGCTTCCTGTATCGACAAGCGCGGTCGCGACTATGGTGAGCGATCCCCCCTCCTCGATATTTCGAGCTGCGCCGAAGAATCGCTTCGGACGCTGCAAGGCGTTGGAATCGACACCGCCCGACAGGACTTTACCCGAAGGGGGAACGACCGTGTTGTAAGCGCGCGCCAGGCGAGTAATGGAATCGAGCAGGATGACAACGTCTTTCTTGTGCTCAACAAGCCGCTTCGCCTTTTCGATCACCATCTCGGCGACCTGAACGTGACGGGTCGCCGGTTCGTCGAAGGTCGAGCTGATGACTTCGCCCTTCACCGAACGCTGCATGTCGGTGACTTCCTCCGGCCGTTCGTCAATCAGCAGGACGATCAGTGTTACTTCCGCGTGATTCACCGTAATGCTATTAGCGATGTTCTGCAACAGCATTGTCTTACCCGTTCGGGGCGGCGCGACGATCAATCCTCGCTGGCCCTTTCCGATCGGAGTCAACAGATCCATCACGCGCCCCGAGTTGTTCTCGCGCGCTGTTTCCAGCTTCAATCTCTCCGCCGGATACAGCGGCGTCAGGTTATCGAAGAAGATCTTGTTGCGTGATTCCTCCGGCGGCTCAAAGTTGATGGCATCCACTTTGATCAACGCAAAGTAACGCTCACCTTCCTTCGGCGGGCGGATTTGACCGGAGATCGTGTCGCCTGTCCGAAGATCAAAGCGGCGGATCTGCGACGGAGACACATACACATCGTCCGGCCCCGGCAGATAGTTATATTCGGGCGCCCGCAGGAAACCGAAGCCATCCGGGAGGCACTCGAGCACGCCCTCGGAGAAGATCAGACCGCTTTTTTCGGCCTGCGTCTGCAAAATCTTGAAGATTAATTCCTGTTTGCGCAGCCCCGCTCCGCCGGCAACACCCATATCCTTAGCGACCTGGTTCAGCCGCTGGATACTCATGTCTTTCAACTCGACCAAATCCAGCGTCGAGCCGCTCCGGCCGGTGTTGACGTTCGATGGCGGAGTCTGTTGAACAGCCGGTTGGACAGGCGGAGGGGCGGATGGCGGCGCCGCGGCTGGCGCATCGGCGGGCCGCTCCTGGCGTTCTGGTCGCTCTTGCTGGGATGGCGGGTTTTGCGCCACCGGAGCCTGAGCGGCGTGGTTCTGGCCTGTACCGCGGTCCTGCCGAGCCGCTTGTGGCGCGATAGGAGCGCCCTGTTGGGGTGGATTCTGCCGGCGCGGACGCGGCCCGTCCGCTCGTGGCGCTTCACTGCGCACACCCTCGGCTCGGGAGCTTTCCGGTCGCCCCCCGTCGTTCTTCGGCTGCTCCTGCGCGCTCCGCGATTCAGGCGCCTTGTCGGCGGGTTTATCAGCAGCTTTTTCCGGAGTTTTTTCTTCCGGAATCACGGCCGCTATATCTTTGTTTTCGAGATCGCCTGCCAAATTTCCCTCACTCCCCGACCTGTAACGGCCGAGAAAGGAAACAGTTCGCCGCCCGAAATTTCCTGTGAAATCGAGGTCAGACTGCGATGCTGTTCTTTCTGGTTCAACTTATCAAACTTAGTGGCTACAACCACATACGGGATGTTCTGAAACTCTAGCCAATTCTTGAGCTCCAGGTCCGTTTCCATCCAACCGCGTCGAGAATCGAGAAGCACAACTGCCGTTTTCAGGGAACTTCGGTTCAGGAGGTAGGATTCAATGAGGCTCTTCCAGCGGGCCTTCACTTCCAACGGCACCCGAGCGTATCCGTATCCCGGCAGGTCCACGAAGTACATTTCCCCATTAATACGGAAGAAATTGATTAGCTGCGTGCAACCAGGCTTGGAACTTGTGAAAGCCAAACCTTTCTTGCCGGTCAAGCAGTTCAGCAGACTCGACTTTCCGACATTGCTCCGGCCAAGGAAGGCGATCTCCGGCAGCGACTCCGACGGAAATTGTTCCGGACGGGCCGCACTTATCACGTGCTCGGCATCAACCTCCGTGGGCATTAGCTTTCGGAGTTTCAATCTGCAAGGATCCTCGGCCGGGCGGAAAGCTCACACACAAAGTACAGCGGCTGCATGTAAGCGATTCACTCCGAAAATCCCTAGTGCGTCAACTTTTCTTCCCCCGAACGGGCAGGCAAGTCCAGTGCCGGTAACGGCAATGCTTCCGGCTCTCGCTCCAGGGCGAACCGTAACACTTCATCCATCGTGTCGACAAAGTGTAGTCTCATTTCGTTCCGGATATTCTCCGGGATGTCGGGTAGATCCTTCTCATTATCCCTCGGAAGAACTGCTTCGAAAATTCCGTGGCGATGAGCCGCCAACAGCTTTTCTTTCAGTCCGCCGATCGGCAAAACACGCCCGCGCAGCGTAATCTCGCCCGTCATCGCCAAGTCCCCTCTGACGGGAATGCCTGTAAGGGCGCTCGCGATTGCTGTAGCGATTGTAATTCCAGCGGATGGGCCGTCCTTCGGGATTGCTCCCTCAGGCACATGCACGTGGATATCCAAATGCCGGTAGAAGTCGCGCGGCAAGCCGAACAGATGCGCGCGCGAGCGAAGATAGCTCATCGCGGCGTGCGCAGATTCCTGCATTACATCACCGAGCTTACCCGTCGTACTCAGTTTCCCACGGCCTTCCATCGTGCTGGCTTCGGTCGTCAAAATCTGTCCGCCAACTTCCGTCCAAGCCAGTCCGGTAACGGCGCCGATCTCGTTCTTCTTATCGGTCTGTAGATCGCGGTACTTCTGCGGTCCGAGCAACTCGGTGACAACCTGCGGCTGGATGACGACTTGCGGCATATCCACCGCAGTGTCCCCCTTCATGTTGTTTACGACTTTACGAGCAATCTTGCGGCAAACGTTGCCAATCTCGCGCTCGAGATTCCGAACCCCTGCCTCGCGCGTGTAGTTTTGTACTAGCGTCTGCAAACCTTCGTCGGTGAAACGAACGTTCTTGTCCGCCATTCCAGTGCCTTCCATTTGCTTGCGCACTAGAAAACGCTTGGCGATTTCCATCTTCTCAAGCTCGGTATAGCCCGAGAGACGAATTACTTCCATACGATCCTGCAGCGCCGGTGGAATCGTATGCAGGACATTGGCAGTGGCGATGAAAAATACCTGGCTGAGATCGTATTCGACGTCAAGGTAATGATCGACGAACATGTAATTCTGCTCGGGATCCAGCACTTCGAGCAGCGCAGCCGACGGATCCCCCCGGAAATCCATCGACATTTTATCGACTTCGTCCAGCATGAATACCGGGTTTTTTGTACCGGCTTTTTTCATCATCTGGATCAATTGACCTGGCAAAGCGCCAATATACGTACGGCGATGGCCGCGAATCTCGGCTTCGTCCCGCACGCCACCCAGCGACATTCTCACGAATT
>DASQLD010000414.1:0-2169 GCA_035630195.1 Bryobacteraceae bacterium | reverse complement strand
GGCGCACGCGATGCTCGTAGTGCTTCGGGCGATATCGGCGGTGCATCCTACGCAATACGGTGTCCGAGCCCGATTGCAGAGGAATGTGAATGTGCTTGGCTATGCGTGGAGAATCAGCGACAAGTTGCAGGAGATCGTCGGACCAGTCCATTGGCTCGACCGAACTGAGCCTAAGCCGGCGGATGTCGGTCTCGTTCAATAGGATGCGCAGGAGATCAGCGAGCCGCATGTCAAACCCGGGCTCGCGACCCCAGCGGCCAAGATTGATCCCGGTCAGGACAACCTCCGGATATCGGACACCGAGCGAACGGACCTGATCGATAACTTGTTGTACTGAAGCGCTGCGGCTTCGTCCGCGCACGTAGGGAATAATGCAGAATGAGCACCGGTTTCCACAGCCGTCTTGAATCTTTAAGTTGGGACGTGAACGGTCGCCGCTGGCGTCTTCGACTGGCGAGGACAAAAATTCTGTCGACCCGAAGATGTCGCCTACATGAACTTGGCCATGATACGGCGCGGATAGCAGTTCGGCTATTTGCGTCTTGTGTGAATTGCCCACCACCATCGCGACCCCGGGCAGTTGCGCGATCTCTTCAGGCGAGCGTTGGGCGTAGCACCCAGTGACTACGATACGCGCCTCCGGATTATCACGGTGGACGCGCCGCACGACTTGACGCACTTCGGCATCGGCTGTGTTCGTCACCGTGCAGGTGTTGAGGATGACGAATTCTGCAGAGCCGTCTGTTTCGGTTTGCACGTATCCCTGACGCTCGAGAAGCGACTCAATTGCCGCGCCGTCGGCTTGCGAAGCGCGGCACCCGAAGTTATGCAACCGGAACTTGGGCATGTCGATGTTTTTCGGATTCGGATTCCTCGACGCGCTCTGGCTCACCGGTGATCAAGCGTGCGCCGCGATTGTAGGTGATGTAGTTGAATGCCCATCGGATAAAAACGATGAGGCGATTCTGGAACGTAACCAGATACATGAGGTGGACAAACAGCCACAGCAGCCAAGCGATGATGCCGCTGAAACGCAGTGGACCCGCAAACTGCGCGACGGCCCTCGCGCGGCCGATGACTGCGAGGTTTCCTTTATCCAAATATCGGAAAGGCGGAACAGGCTCTCCCCGTAAGCGCTTCTTGATCGACTTCGCCGCATAGCTACCTTGCTGCATCGCGGTGGGTGCGACTCCAGGCAGCGGCTTACCATTAACGTCGTTCAGTACCGACGCGTCACCTATGACATAGATTTCCGGGTATCCGGGCACATTGCAGCGCTCGTCAACCTTTACACGCCCACCACGATCGAGCGGGACGTGCGTCCGCTGAGACAGACTTTGTGTGAAATCGGCAGCGGTAACGCCGGCAGCCCAGAGGACCGTGCGGGCAGCGATGTATTGTTCTCCTTGCTGCCCGTGTACCGTTACGCCATAACCATCGACTCCAGTCACTTTCACATTCAGAAGCGTTCGTACTCCCAGGCGGATAAGAGATTCTTCAGCCTTGGCGGAAAGCCCGGGGTCGAATGGCGTCAGGACTCGCGGTGATCCATCGAGCAAAAGGATACGAGCTTCTTCGGGACGAATGGCGCGGAAATCGCCTTTCAGCGTATCGTTAGCAATCTCGCCGAGCGCTCCCGCCAACTCAACTCCGGTCGGTCCGGCGCCCACGACAACGAAGGTGAGCCAGGCGCGGCGCTTGTCGCCATCGGGTTCCTTCTCTGCCGCTTCGAACGCGTAAAGAATTCGATGCCGCATGCGCGTTGCGTCTTCAAGCGATTTCAACCCAGGAGCAAACTCGGACCAGTGGTCGTTGCCGAAATAGTGATTCTTTGCGCCGGTAGCAACGATAAGGGAGTCATATTCGAGGAAACTACCGTCTTTCAGAATGACTCGGCGGGCGGATGGGTCCAGATCCATAGCGCGGGCAAGCAATACGCGGGTGTTGCGCTGATTGCTGAGTACGGCCCGCAGCGGGAATGCGACATCTCCAGGAGAAAGCTCGCCCGTCGCAACTTGATACAAAAGCGGTTGAAAGAGGTGAAAGTTCCTTTGGTCAAGCAGCGTTATGGAAACGTCAGCTCTGCCGAGGGCCTTGGCGGCATACAACCCGCCAAATCCTCCGCCGATGATGACGACGCGGTGTGCCATACCCCATTTTATCGAGTGA